>JAWXBP010000093.1 GCA_034440135.1 Planctomycetia bacterium | reverse complement strand
GGCCCTGCGCAGGGCCGGCCGTGTTTGGACCGTGTTCGATCAGCAAGGCCCGGCACATGCCCGATCGCATTAACGGCGGCGCGACCGCCGACAGCAAAAGTCCGGTGAGCTGGCGCGGACGCCTGGCAGCCCGGGCGCGGGTCGTGCGCCATCGTTGGCAGAAAGATTGGACGGCACAGCCGCTCGAGCACCTGCAAACGCAGGAACACTGGCGGCGGATTCGCACCTTGATCTTGCTGGTCGCTGCGCTCGGATTAACCGCCGCGCTGGTCAACCGGCTACTTTTTGCGCCGCAGTTGACGCCATTGATTGGCGTGGCGACTACGGACTACTCGTGGCCGGTGACGCCGCAGGGCTGGGCGCAAGAAGATCAGGCGGCCATCGCCGCGTCGCTCCATGGTCAAAACCTGTGGGCCGCGGATATCTCGGCCGACTGGCGCACGCGTGAAGCAGGGCTGCGCAGCCTGGACCAGCAACTCGAGACGCTTTCCGCCGATGCCAAGCGCGCCCAGGCACTGATCCTGTATTTCAGTATGCCTGGCGTGGTTGATGGAAACGGCGCGCCGTGCTTAATTCCTCCCGGCGCTTCGCCGTTGGATTCCAGTTCCTGGCTCCCGCTGTCGGAAATCATCGCGCATGTGCGTGCGCGCAACCTGCCGCGCAGTTGCCGCGTGCTGATCGTATTGGATGCTGCGCGGGCCGACGTGGATTGGAAGCTTGGCACTTTGGAAAACGCGTTTGTCGCGGGACTGGAATCCGTGTGGCGCGACGCCAATCTGCCGAATCTGACGATTCTCAACTCCGCGGCCCGAGGGCAACGCAGTTGGACGTCGAACGAACTGCAAGGTTCCGTGTTCGGGCATTTCTTCCGGCTCGGAATGACGGGCGAAGCTGACGTTTTGGCCGGCAATGACGATCGCCAGGTCACGCTCTCCGAGTTGACGAGTTACCTGGAACAAGAAGTCAACGCCTGGACTCGTTTCAATCGCGGCGCGGAACAGCGCCCCACATTGATCCCTAGCGGCGCGGCCGATGCACATTTGGTCTGGGCGCTGAAACCGTCGACACGGAAACGGCTCGTTGATGCGGCAGCTACTGCACAAGCGCCGGTAGTGACGGACGCCGACCTCGCGGCGCTGTGGAGCGCACGCGAACGCCTGCGCGACGCCAAACTCATCAGCTTAGACGGCAACGCCTGGCATCGACTCGAACATGACTTGCTGGTGCTGGAACAGCAAATCCGCGGCGGCGCGGCTTACCGCGAATCCGCCCGAGCGTTGGCCGGGACGCTTAAGAAGCGCCTCGCGACTTGGGAAAGCGAGATCGCCACCTCGAGCCGATGGCGGGTGCAAACGGGCGAATCGGCCTGGCCGGTCGAGACGCGCCTGCATTCGTTGGCCGAAGCGCTGCGCACCAGCGGCGCAGATCAAGGCGAGATTAAGCGACAACTCAACGCACTGCAACGATTCGTCGCATCCCCCACGCTGCAGTCGTTTCAAGCGACCGCAACGGAATTGATGCCGCTCGCGGCGCCGGTTGCCAACGAAGCGCAGTTGTTCAATATCCTGGCTCGCTCCGAAACATCGACGTGGTGGCAACAGCCGCAAATGGTGGCCGATGTCCTGCGGCAACAGATCACAGCCGCCGAACTCGCCGCCCCGAATGATCCGCGCACGAACGTGTGGGCCGCTGCGGGCCTTGCCGTTGGAGACCGTGCGCGGCGCGCGGCGATCGATCAACTGTTGATTGGCGACGACACCAGCCTTGCCGAGTCGACACTGCAAGCCAGCCAGGCCCAAGCAGCGTACGCCGCTGCGGCCGAATGGACGGCGTTGTCGAAAGATGCGTTCGAACTCTGCGACGAAACACTGGCGGAGTTGCCCTACCTGGCGGAGTGGCTCGCGCAGCCGCAGCCTTCGGCTGTGATCGTGACGCGGCACGACCGCTTGATCAATGAGACATTGTTGCCGCTCATAGAAGATGTGCAGGAATTGTCCGCACTCTTGGCGGTGGGCGAAGCGGGGACCGCGCAAGCGCCGACCGATGCGGCCGTGCTCAAGACGCGTGTCGCGGAACTTCGCGCCCGACGGGAACAGCTTCGCGAACCGTTCTTGAAACAAGCTCGAGACGTCCTGGCGGCCAAGGCGCCCAGCGGCCGCGCGTTGCGTGCCATGCAGTCGTTGCTGGCGACGCCGATTCTGCCGGCCTCGCTGCGAGACGAGCTCTGGCGTGCGAGCGGCAAGGTTTCCGCTGCGCTACAGCGCAGGTACGTGCAAGATCCTCGCCCCGAAATGCCGGCGGTGGAACCCGGCCAATATCATGAGCGCGTGACGAGTCGCTGGACGCGTCATCCGTTGGCCGCGCTCTTGAATCTGAACGGCGCGGCGGCCGGCGCCTCGTCCGATCCGATCGCGTTGGGACAACAGGCGCGACTGCGCGCGGCCCGACTTCCGGAGCAAGCGCGCAGTGCTTTGGCGACGGGCGGGGACGTGGCCGAAAATGTCGCGCTGGCGTCCGCTGGCGGCGATGTAACGCCACGTCGCGACGGTTGGTCCAGTTGGGAATTCTCGCTACGCGCGGCGTTGCCGCTGCTGGCGGCGCGCGACGAGGATGTATTGCTGCTCGTGCGCCGACTTGATTTGCAAGCGATTCAGCTCGCCAACGCGCGGCGCACGCTGGACGACTTTTTTGGGCCGGCCTCGGCGGGCGAAGCACCGTTCTTCGAAGTTGCCGCGCAGGACTATCTCACGAACGCCCGCAAACTCGCGACGCCAGGATCCATGGCGCAAGCGCAGATTGAATCGCTCACGTCGCTCGTCGATGCACGGCGATTGGCGGCGCGCGAGGCCATGAGCGCCACCGCTGCCGATCTCTTAGTAGTCGATCCCAGCGAACAACTCGATATCACCGTGGCGGTCGCCGAGAATGCCGCGGCCGCGAAAGGCCTGCCCGAGGGTACGCCCGGCGTTTGGGTGCGCGATCAGAGCGGCCGACTGCCAATTGGCGCGGCCGCGAGTTTTTCCGCGGAACCCGTGAAATTCACGCTCCCCGCGACGGAACTAGCCACGCGCGGGCCGGCGCTCGACGCGGTGATCAGTCTCCGCGGCAATGAACGCGGCGCCGCCTTCCTATTGCGTCCGCCCGTCGGCGGCGCCGTCGACTTTGCCTGGCGCCGCTACGGCCCGCCGCGAGTTGTCGTGCAGGGACGTCGCCGGCAACCCGCCTCGATTATGTTTGTGCTCGACGCCTCGTACTCGATGCGCGATCCGATCCCGGGCGTGGAAAGCGCCGGCCAGGCGACCGAGATTCCGCGCATCGACGCGGCGAAGGACGCCTTGCGCCGGATGATGACGCAACTCGCGCTCGCTGGCGATGCACGCGTCGGCGTCCGCGTGTTTGGACATCGTGTCGGCTGGACGACGACCGAACCAACGCAAATCTTGCCGCAACCCAACTACGCGCGTCCCTATCCAGCGGACCTGACTCCGGCGGAAGATGTCGAACTGATACTACCGCTGGGGCGCTTCGACGATTCAGTCGGCGCCGAGGTGGAAGACATTCTGCAGCAAGTGCAACCGTGGGGGCAATCACCGCTTTATCTGGCGTTGCGTCAGGCGCTCGACGATTTCAGCGGCGAGAATCCCGACGCGGAACGCCGCATCGTGGTCGTCACCGATGGTGCGAATTACCAATTCAACGCCCTGCAACCGACAACGCGCGAGGACGTGATGTCCTTGGCGGCGGCCCGGCGCATTCCCGTACACATCGTCGGCTTCGGCATTCCGACCGGCGAGTTGGCCGCGGCCGAAAACGACTTTCAAGCGATCGCCGAACAAACCGGCGGCAGTTATGTCACCGTCGAGAACGCGACGTCGCTGATCGCGTCGCTCGAAGAATTGCTGGGGCCGACCGAGTATCGCGTCACGGGGCCTGATGACGAGTTGTTCGGCCCGGCGCGGGTGGGAACGCAGGTCGCCATTTCACCATCGCCGACGTCGCCCACGGCTTACACGGTCACCGCGGCGGGCGCGGAAGAGAATCTGGAGCTCTCCGGCGGCGAGGCCGTTGAGATGCAACTCGATCGCGGCGGGCGCGCGTTGCTCGTAGTTCCCTATGAGATTGAGGACGCCGTCACGACGCCGCTGATGGCCGGCGCGAACGAGGTAGCAACCGAAACGCAGTTCGTCGGGCATCGCGCGCTGCGCAATGAAGAGACCGTCAAGTTCACATTTTCGCTGCAGAGCGAGGATCGCGCCTTCGTGCCGCGGCCCGAAGAACTGTGGATCGAACTCTCGCCTCTGGCCGCCGACGGACGCCGCTTGCCGGGCACGTATTACTTGTACGATTCGAACTATTTGCCGGAAACGACTTGCCCCGTGGTTTCGTGGCAAGCCTTGGGTTGGCCGGCGGAATCACGCAGCGCCCAGGCCCGCATCTGGTGCAGGCAGCAGGCCACTTCAACTGATTTAGTGATCGCCAATCTGGGCGATCCGTCGCACCAGGTCGGCACGACGCACCGCCTGCCCGGACGGAACTCCATCGATTGCCAATTGCGTGTGCGAATGGGGAGTGCGGCCGGCGCACCCGCCAAGGTCTCGCTCGTCGAGCGTCACGCCGCCGATTCGCCGGGACTGGGGGCGCTCAAAGTACAAATGGTCCCGCCGCCATTACGCGTTACTCACCGTTGGGACGAACAGCACGGACTGGTCGTCCACGTCTTCGAGTTAGACACTCGGGCGCGTGGTTTGGACGGCTATCAACTCCATCTGACCCGTTTCGAAAAGCTCGCCAACGAAGCCTGGCACTCACGCGAACCGCTCACGATCGACATCGGCGCCTCAGACAACCTATTGCGCTTGGAGCCGACTTCGCCATAGGAGTTCACCACGGAGACACGGAGTCACGGAGTAGGCGGTCGGAAGGTGGTGAAAAGACAATTCACAGTTGCACAATCTCTGTGACTCCGTGTCTCCGTGGTGAAATCTGCTCTGCCTCTACGCGGTGCAAAACATGCCCGACCCTCATCGCCCCTCGCCTGTTTCCCATAACGGGCGACCTTGGGTCGTGGCGGCGGCGGTGCTGTGGAGTACCAGCGGGCTGTTCGTCAAATCGACCATGTTTCTCGATTGGTCGAGCGATGTACGCGGCGTTCGTTTGGCGTTCTGGCGAGCGCTGTTTGCCGGTTTGCTGCTGATTCCCGCGGTGCGGCGGCCAAGGCTGCGGTGGTTGATGCTGCCGATGGTGTTTTGCTTCGCCGGGATGAACATGTCGTATCTCTCCGCGATGACGTTGGGCACCGCCGCGAATGCCATCTGGCTGCAATACACCGCGCCGTTGTGGGTCATGATCTACGGCACGCTAGTGTTGAAGGAGCCCTTCACGCGGCGCAACGCCGTCTCGGCCGTGTTCCTGATCCTGGGGCTGCTCACGATCTTGCTGCCGGAGTTGGGGGGGCAAAACCCCGTGGGCGTGGTGCTGGCGCTCGTGGCTGGCGGATTTTACGCCGCGGTCGTGTTGTTTCTGCGCACGATGCGCGATGAGGACGGCCCGTGGCTCGTCGTGCTGAATCACTTGGGCGCGGCGATGATCATCGCGCCATTCATGTTCGCGCACGGATTCGTCTGGCCGAGCTCCCCGCAGTTTGGCATTTTGGTGTTGTTCGGCTTCTTTCAGATGGGCTTGGCGTACTTCTGTTTCTCGCGCGGGCTGCGGAATGTGACCGGCTCTGAAGCTGCGATTCTGGGTCTCGTCGAACCGCTCCTCGTGCCGGTCTGGGCGTACCTCGTGGCGACCGAGTTGCCTGGCACGACCACGGCGCTCGGCGCGGGCTTGATCCTGCTGGGCCTGCTCTACCAGGTTGCTTTCCAGACACGGGCAAATGAGCAAGGCGCGCGTGAGTGACCCCGCGGCTCGCACCGGTTTGGGTTAAAATGACGGCATGTCCGCTGCAAGTAGCAATCGATCGATTTCATTGGCGGAACCGCCCGCCAAGGCGAGTTTTCGCGGCGCTCGCGCCGTTGCGTGGTTAATCGTCGTGCTGTTCGCCGCGGCGGCCGTCGCTTGGATCGGCGCGCAAGTCGCGAGCGTGCGCGCGCCGTGGCTGTTCTTTCCGCTCGCAGTCGGCGCGGCGCTGGGCGCGATCGCCGGCGGCGCGGCGCTGGCGATGCAGTTGAAGCATCGCCCCACGTTGTGGTTCGGTACTTTGGGAGCGAGCGCAGTCGTCGTCGTCGGCATGCATTTCCTCGCCTATCGGGACTCCTTGGATGCACCGCGTTCCGGCAATCTGGCGATGATCACCGAAGCGTTCCCCGACGTCGCGGAGCGGCATGGCACGGCGCCGCCGGATGGCTTTGAAGACTTCCTCACCCGCATGGCGCGGCAAGGCCGACGATTGCCGATTGGCCTTACGGCGCAAGGCGGCTGGGCCTGGGCGACGTGGGGTCTCGATGCGGCCATCCTAAACGCCGCCGCGGTGGCAACCGCGCTGACCCTGACGGCTTCGCTCTATTGCGATTCTTGCGGCGCTTATTACCGCCTCGTGCGGCAAGAGACGCTGTCCGGAGCGCGCTTGCGCCGGCTCTGCGAGACGTTCGATGCACAGTCGCCGCCAGTCGCCACGGGCGAGTTTCGTTACCTCGCATGCCGCCGCGGTTGCGGTCCGGAACGGATGAACGTCGTGCTCCGTAAGCCTGGGGCTCGATCCTCACTACGCAGCGCGTGGATCAACCCCGCGGATCGCTCAACACTGTTTCAGCAATTGGATCAAACTGGATGAACGTCATAGGAATCGGCACCGATATCGTCGAGTGTCTGCGGATTGCGCAGATGATCGAGCGGCACGGCGAGTTGTTCATTTCGCGCGTGTACACCGATCACGAGATCGAATACTGCCAGACGCGCAAACAATCGACGCAGCATTTCGCTGGACGCTGGGCGGCCAAAGAGGCGGTGCTCAAGGCGCTGGGCACCGGCTGGCGGCGCGGCATCAGTTGGCGCGACGTCGAAATCCGTAACGACCCGAGCGGCAAGCCGACCGTCGCCTTGCGCGGCGGCGCGCGCGACGTCGTAGAAGAATTGCACATCGCGACGATGCACATCAGCATCTCGCATTGCCGCAGCCACGCCACCGCCTATGCGCTCGCGGTCGGCGACGACGATGAAGATGATGACGAATAACTTCCGCGCGAGAGTTGCGCACATCAGTTATGCCGCGTTTGGACTTCTCGTCACGCGCTTCAAGTTCGTCCGACAACCTGCCGATCCTTTCATGGCGGACATGACGCCCGCAACGAATTTGAGGCTGGAGCCAGACGGCTAGGCAATCGGCTGCAACCCGATCAAAGTGGGTTCGACTCCCACCGGCCTCTTGGGGAGCGAAGTAGGTGGAGTAGTAAGTAGGTGGAGTAGGGGGCGAGTCTCAGCCTACAATTTCTTGACTCATTTCCTTCGCCTGCTGGGCGATTTGCAGGCCGGCTTCGTGGTTGAAGGCGGCTAGCAGCTTCTTGAAGATGGGGCCCGGCGCTTTTGCGCTGAAGGTTTGCCCGTCAAGTGCATGGACCGGCAGCAGGCACCACGGAGTGCTGGCCAGTAGCACTTCCTCGGCCGTCAGCAAATCTTCGAGCCGCATCACGCGATAGTGGAACGGGACGCCAAGGTTGCGCGCCAGTTCTTCCACGACGCCGAGCGTAATGCCGGGCAGCACGTCGTTCTTCGGGGGCGTCACGAGGCCTTCGTCTTTGCGCAGTGCAATGATATTGGCGATCGACGTTTCCGCCACCTCGCCGCGCTCGTTGAGCAGGAGCGCTTTCGCGCCCGGCTGCTTCATTTCCGCCGCGCGGTCGGCCAGGTAGTAGTGCATCCGGCTCCGGCATTTCAATTCCGGCGGCCAACAGGACGCGGGAACTTGCATGATGTCGGTGATGACTAGCGACACGCCGGATTCATAGGCCGAGGCCCAATTGCGGAACGGCAGCGAATCCGTATGCAAGCAGACGAGCGGTCGGCGCTCGCTGACGCCCCCCGCAGCACTATAGCCGCCAGGCGTGATCAAAATCGACAAGCCCAAGTCGGTGCCGTCCGGCAGCAAGGCATAGTTATGCGCCGCGAGTTCGGAGGCGCACTCGGCGAGGTCAGCGCTGCTTTCGTGCGGTTCGACGCCGACGATTCGCAGCGAATGCTCCAGCCGCACGAGATGATGCGGCAGCCGGAACAGTTTGCCGCGAAACGTGCGCAACCGTTCGGTGACCGTGGTGCCGAGCACGAAGCCCGCGTCGGAAAGCGGAATTGCCGCCTGCTCCGCCGGCAACCATTGGCCGCTCAAGTAGGCCAGGGGCCGATCGCGCGGGAGTGAAGGATCAATCGCCATGATCGTCCGACGCCGGGCCAAAAACGTACGGCGCCACGCGCCCCATGATGCGCGGCGACGACAAGTACCGCATCACGTCGTGTTCCGGGCCGATAATCCGCGAGACGTTGTAATGCACGACCTTGTCCGCGTCTTCGCCGAGACGGCTGACACCTGGCAACCCGGTGTAACCGAGCGCCTGCGGTCCGCTATGGAGCCGGCCATAGGCGACGATCGGATACCACTTCAGCGCGCGATCGACGGAATTCTTGACGATTAGCAGTTCATTCACTTGCGCCACCGCCTCGCCATGGACATTGCCGGGCAGCAGCCAGCAGTTGTTCATCGCTGGCGCCATCAGCACGGCGTTGGCGATCATCCCGTTTTCGGTGTCGCTCTCCGAAGTCGCCTCGACAGGTTCGGCCAAGTCATCGAGGGCTCCAGTGATAATGCGCCCGCCGAAGCTGTAGCCGACGAAGGTAACCTGGCCACCAGGCTGCCAGCGGCGCACGAAGGCCGACAGGCGGTGTGCTTCGGAATCACTTCGCCGGGCCTTGATACGCAGGTCTTCGAGCGGTCCGGCGCCGGTCTTTTCGCTGGGCCACGACCACACGAGCACCCGCACGCCTTGCGCCGCGGCGCCGTAGCCGGCCAATCGCTGCATCAGATATTTGCCTTGGTAGCGCGCGTCCGCGTCGGAATTGTCGTTGCCATGAATCCAGACGCAGGTCGTCCAACCTGGCGGCAATTTACGTAGTTCGGCCAGCTTGGCTTTTTGCCAACCATCGCCTTCGGTGCAACGCGAGAGACGCGGCGGATCGTCGCAATCGCCGGAACGGGTATTGGCTACCCAGATTTCCGTGGCCGCGCAGCCGGAGTCAACGACGACAGACTCGGCGCGCGCAGGCAGCGCCGACAACAAGACACTCAGCCACACCCATCCCCGCAACCAAACCATATTCATTAGAACATCGAAGCGTTCAGGCCAAAGAAGTTGCCAAACTCCTTTTTTCCGTCTCCGTGCCCTCCGTGCCTCTCGTGGTGAAACACGCGCAAAGCGCGGAATCTGCCCACGGCGTAAATGTAGCCCAAAATCAACGCGCGGGTGTGGCGAAAAAATAACGCTCGGTGAAAAAAATCGACGTGTCGCGTTTGCACATCGTCGTAAGCGTTGTAGAGTTGACTGACCCGATGCGATGTCGCCACCTTCCCGGACATTTTCGGTATCGGAGATGCAGGCCATGAAGAGGCTGCTGATTGTGTTGTTTTTGACGCTCGCGGCCACCGGCTGCCAAGGCGGTTTGTTCCGCCGGCCCACGAGTAATTGCGCCTCGACCGGCGCGGTCTACGAGAGCATGCCGTGCGAAGACGGCGGGGCGTACCTCGGTTCGCCGCAGATGCTCCCTGGCCCGTGAGCCACGACGCACAAGTCGCATGAATGCCCGACCAGGCATCGAGCCAGCTTTCCGCCCGCGTTGTCTGCCATCCTGATCAGGCAACGCGGCGCGGATTCTGGCAAACGATTGCGAAGCGCTGCCGTTTACGGCAGTTCCTTGATTTCCACGTCCTTGAACCAGACCCGCATTTTCGGGCCGACGTGGAGTTGCAGGGCGATGACGCCCTCTTTCGCCCCTTCGTCGCTCTTCTCTTCGTAATCGACGGTCGTGAAGCCGTTGAGCTCTTGCTTGATGTGCGGGCCGTCGACGGTCAGGACGTATTCGTTCCAGTCATCTTTCTTGACGTGCTCGCCGACTTCTTCCGCCTTCACGTCGGCCAGGATCCCGCGGCCGCCTTCTTCATAGAGGATGCCCATGAAGCGTTCCTCGGCGATGTCGGCCTGGTAGCCCTGCACCACGTGGTCGTCGAGCAACTTGCTGCGAATCTGCACGCCAGAGTTACCGTTGCGGAGCTTGAACTTCAGCCGCACGACGAAATTTTTGTACGTCTTGTCCGTGGCCAGAAACGAGTTGTGCTTCAGTTCCTTCGCCTCGGTGGAACCAGCGATGGCGCCGTCCTCGACGCTCCACAACTCGGCGTCGCCGGACCAGCCTTCCAGGTTCTCGCCATTGAACAGCGGCCGGAACTCCTCCTCAGCCTGAGTCCAAGCGGGGAAAACAATCGTTGTCAACACAAACAGCGACAGGGCAAGCGCGCGACGCATAGCGGGAATTCTCCAGGAGATGGAAGACGGGGCGAAACGCAACCAATGCAACTGGCCATCATTCTAATGACGTCGAATACGCCCCGCCACCTACCAACTCTCTCCTCTCCGTGCCTCCGCGTCTCTGTGGTGAATCCGCCGAAATAGCTTGCATACCGCTCCGGCAAGCGCTACATTGAACCCCCCAGGCATCACGTCGGCGCGGCAGATGGGCGCCAT
>JAWXBP010000092.1 GCA_034440135.1 Planctomycetia bacterium | reverse complement strand
CCTGCTGCGGCGGGACGGCGCCTTGTTGACCGAGGGCGTGGACTACTTCTTCAGCTACGACTCGCTGAACAACATTGCCCGCTTCACGGCCGCACAGGGCATCTGGACTAGCGGCAGCAGCTATACGATCACCGTCAACAACAGCGTGGGCGGCGGCATCCAGGACATCGCCGGGAACACGATCAAGCCGAACAATCTGCAGGGCGAGACGAGCTTCCTGGTGAATCTGGCGACCGCCGACTTCGGCGACGCTCCGGATCCGGATTACCCAACGGTGATCGCCAGCCAAGGCGCGGTCCACGTGTTGTCGCCGACCGTCTTCCTAGGCGCCGGCGTGACGTCCGACAACGACGGGCAACCGAGCAGCGGCGCCACCGGCGATATCGACGACGGCGTGCAGTTCGCCAGCCAGTTGTTCGCGGGGCAAGCCACGTCGGTCGTGGTCAACGCCTCGGTCGCTGGCAAGCTCGACGCCTGGGTTGACTTCAATCGCGATGGCGATTGGAACGACGCCGGCGAAAAGGTGTTCACGAACCGCTCCGTCATCAAGGGCAACAACCTGCTGACGATCAACGTGCCGGTGGATGCCGTGACCGGCGAGACCTTCGCCCGGTTCCGCTTCAGCACTGCTGGCGGGTTGAACCCCACCGGACTGGCTCAGGACGGCGAGGTGGAAGATTACCAGATCGATATCGCGTCGGCCGCGGCCTACTCGATCGTGGTCACCAGTCCGGAAGGCAAAGAACTCGGCAAGGACATTGACGGCCGCTATGGCGTCGGTCCGGGCAGCGAAGTTCAGATCAACGTCTATGTCGACGACCAACGGCTGCTGGCCTCCGGCGGCGGCGTACGAGCGGCATTCGCGGATCTGGTCGCCAGTTCCAACACGCTGGAATTCATCGCGGCGTCCCTCAAGTACGGGCCGACCTTCACCACGTCGCTCGCGGGAACGATCAATGTCGCCGCCGGCATCGTGGACGAGGCGGGCGGCGTTGGCGCGAATCCCACCGGGACCGACAGGCAACTGCTGTTCTCGGTCCGCGGACGTATCAAGACGAACGCGGCGGTCGGATCGGTGGTCGACCTGACAACCGACGCGGCCGATGCTCCGACGCATACGACACAACTCTACGGTAGCGACACGCCGGTTCCGCCGGCCTTTGGGTTCAGCTCGCTGGTCGTGCTGGAAAACCCGTACAAGAATCCGGCAAACGCGTTCGACGTTAACAACGACGGGATTGTCAGCGGCCTGGACGCTTTGGTGCTGATCAACCGGCTCAACGCCAACGGCGGCCCGGTGAATCTGCCCATTCCGGTCACCACGTCGCAGCCTCCGTATTACGATCCGACGGGCGACAATCGGCTCACGGCGTTGGACGTGTTGCAGGTGATCAACGAGATCAACCGTCGCACGGCCGCGGCGCGGGCACAGGAGTCACAAGGCATCCAAACGCCGACTCCGACGCCTTCGTCGTTCACCAGTTCTCAAGTCGTCGCCGCGACGACGGATGCGAACGTCATCACGCCGGCCTTTGCCGGGGCGTTCCTGCCGACGACGTTGTCGGTCGCGAACAGCGCTCCGGAAGCCGAGCTGGCCGTGGACAGCCTGTTCGCGGCGGACTTCGACGACGACGATCAGGCGGTCGGCGTGGCCGTTTCTGACGACGTCTGGGCGGACGACACACTGACGGAGGAGATCGCCGCGGGACGTCCCCGCTCTGCGGCGCACGCGGACGAATTGGCCAGTCTCTGGATTCATGAAACTCAAGACTGGACAAGTTCGGCACGTGAGACCATCGTGGAAAAGAAGCACTCGAAACGTTGGCTTTGATTGACACCTCGCCTCCGGGCGATTGGGGCCCACCTAGGCAACTGGCATCCTAGCGCAAGAACACCATGAAGAAGCAATTGATTCGGAAGTCCGCTCGGGCACGTTGCCCGTTCGGAACGCTGCAAGGCCGTTCGGCTGCTGGACGCCGTTTTGCCGGTGTGGAACAACTCGAAGAGCGCTCGCTGCTGGCCGCCGTCGGCGTTGGCCCGGGCGTCGGCGGCAATAACGCGCCGCTGATCTTCGATTCCTGGCGGAATCCGCTGCAGCCATTGGACGTCAACGGCGATACGCGGATCACGGCGCTCGACGCCTTGCGCGTCATCAACGCATTGAACGACGGCGGTCCTCGGCAGTTGCCCCCCACGCCCGGGTTCGGCATTCCGATCGGCGGTGGTGGCACGGTTGTTCCGCACGGTGTGCAGCCGTTGGCGGATCAGAAGGCGAACTACATCGACGTCAACGGCGACGGCCGGCTCGCGCCGATCGACGCGCTGCGCGTGATCAACAAGATCAACGCCGCGGCTGGCGAGCAAGTGCGGATTCGCCTGGAAGCCACGGACGTGGCCGGCAACGTCATCACCACGACGCCCGTCGATTCCGATTTCCAGATTCGCGGCTACGTGCAGGATCTGCGGGAAAACGCCGAAGGCGTCTTCAGCGCCTACATGGACATCCTGTACAACCAGGCGGTCGCTTCGGCCGAAGGCACGATTTCGGCAACGACGTTTGATCCGCTTTACCGCACGTTCTTCGACGGCAATACTTCCACGCTCGGCTTGGTCAATGAGATTGGTTCCGCGGCAACCGACATTTTCAACCCGTTGGGGCCGACGGAACGTCTGCAATTCACTCTGCCGTTCCATGCGGACGCTGGCGGCCTGGCGACGTTCACGCTTGAATCCGCCGACACCGATGGTTACGACATTCTCGTATTTGGCTCGGACACTCCCGTACCGTCATCCGAAGTCGAATTCGTCAACACGATTCTTCTCGTCGGCGAGTTCCCGTCGGCCAGCATCGACGATCAAACGATCACCGAAGGGGACAACGGTACGCAGCAAATGGTGTTCACCGTCTCGCTGTCGGCGCCGCCGACGTTGCCGGTAACGATGGATTTCGCCACCGTGAACGGCACCGCGACTTCAGGCCAGGACTTCAACCCGCTGTCTGGCACGCTCACGTTCCAAACAGGCGAGCAGTCGATCACCATCAGCGTGCCGATCATCGGCGATCTGGCACAAGAAGGGACGGAGACGTTCACTGTCAATCTGACGAACGTCACCAACGCCACGGTGACCAAAGCGATCGGCGCCGGTACGATCATCGACAACGAGATTCCGCCCGTCGCCGTCAACATCAACGACGTTTCGATCGCCGAAGGCAACGCCGGCACGGTCAACGCAGTGTTCACGGTGACCTTGGCGGAAGCGAGCGACTCCGAAGTACGCGTCAATTTCGCCACCAGCAGCGGCACCGCCTTAACGGGCGCGGACTTCACCGCCACGAATGGCGAAGTCGTGTTCGCCGCGGGTGAAACGAGCAAGACCATCAGCGTGCCGATCGTTGGCGAGACGCTGTTCGAAGACAACGAGAACTTCAACGTCACGCTCAGCGGCGGCGTGGGCGTGTTGATTCAAGACGGGACCGGCGTCGGCACGATCACCAACGACGACACGGCGCCGGCAATCAGCATTGCGGACACCACCGCCAATGAAGGGCACAATATCACGCTGAACGCGGCGTTCACCGTGACCCTCTCCGCGCCGGCGGGCGTGCAAATCAACGTGGACTATGCAACCCTCGCCCAAACCGCCACGGCGGGGATCGACTTCACCGCCACAACCGGCACGGTAAATTTCCTGCCGGGCGAAACCAGCAAGACCATCCTGGTACCGATTCTGAGCGACGCCATCGCCGACGCCGGCGAAACTTTCGCTGTCAACCTGGCGAATCCATCGGCCGGCACGATCGCCGACGCCCAGGGCATCGGCACAATCCTCGACCCGCCGAGCGACCTGGTGCGCATCCGCTTTGCAGCCACCGATACGAACGGCGCTCCGACTACCAATGCCTTGGTGGGAGAAAACTTCTTCGTTGAAGTCTATGTGCAAGATCGCCGCGAGAACGCCCAAGGCGTGTTTCAGGCCTATTTGGACATGTTTTTTCCACAGTTGCTCGTGCAGGCCGGCACGTTTGAGGAAATCCAGTTCGGTGAGAAGTACGGCAACGGCAAGAAGGGCGATTTCAGCACACCCGGCCTGATTGACGAAGCGGGCGCGCTGGACGGCATTGATCCCCTGGGTCCGGACGAACAACTGTTGTTCCGGACGCAGTTCACGGCGCTGGCCAACGGCGTGGCGCGGTTCGTGGCTGATCCGGCCGACGTCGATGTGAACCAAGTGTTGGTTTACGGAATTGACGATCCCATCGATCCGAGCCAGGTGTTGTATGTCGGCACGGTACTGCAGATCGGTCCGCCGCCGAGCGTGTCGGTGAGCGACGCCACGGTGGTCGAAGGTGGAGAAGCGGTCTTTACCGTCACGCTTTCGAACACCACGTTGACCGACGTGGTTGTCAATTTCACCACGTTGGATGGCACGGCGATCGCGCCGGACGATTACGCCGCGACTACCGGCTCGATCACCTTCGACGCCGAAGGGGCTTTGACCCAAGAAATTCGCATTCCGATCGCAGCCGACACGGTCGATGAAGACGATGAAACGTTCACGCTGCGATTGACGAGCGCCACCGGCGTGCCGATCGCCGACGCCGAGGGCGTCGGCACGATTCTAGCCACGCCCCCGACGGCGAACATCAATGACATCGAAATCGTCGAAGGCAACGCTGGCGAAACGACCGCTGTCTTTACCGTCACGCTGTCAAAGCTGTCGGAGATTCCGATCAGCATCGGATACTCCACCATCGGCGAATCGGCCACGAGCGGCATTGATTTCGTCCCCACGTCCGGCACCCTCGATTTCGCTCCGGGAGATTTGGTGAAGACCATCTCCGTGCGGATCAATGGCGATCTGGTCGACGAGCCGAATGAGACCTTCCAAATGGTACTCGGCAACGCGACGAACGTGTTGATTGGCAAAGCGGTCGGCGTCGGGACCATCCTGGACGACGAAATCTCGCCGGGCAGTCTCTCCGGGTATGCCTACTTCGACAGCAACAACAACGGCGTCAAGGACGCTGGCGAAACTGGCCTGGCGAACGTGTTCATCGACTTGCAGGGAGTCGCCTTGCAAGTGCCCGTGTTCCAGTCGACCATCACCGGCCCAGACGGGTCATATACCTTCCCGGGGTTGCAGCCGGGGCGGTACATCATTCGCGAAGTGCAGCCAGGCTTCTACGCGGACGGCCTCGACGCCATCGGCACGCAGGGCGGCCTCAGTTTCAACGACGAGTTCCACATCGAATTGGGCGAATCCATCGACGGGTTCGGGAACAACTTCGGCGAAGGCGGGCTGCGTTCACAGTTCCTGGTCAAGCGGTTGTTCCTGGGCTCGGCGCCGACGGACGGCCTGATCACCGGACTGAGCGTTTCGGCCGGCGACATGTGGTTCTCCTTCGACCGCGGCTTCAGCTTGTTCAATGTGCAAGCCACGTCGAATACGTCGCGGCCGGTCTACATGACGTTGTACGACGCCCAAATGCACGTGATCGCCACGACGACGCCGTCCGGCTTCGCCGCGCTGCAGGCGTCAGGCTCGCTCGGCAGCAATTACTTCCTCCGCGTCGGCGGCGGCAGCCTCGATATCTCGCTGTCGTTCGATGTCGTAGACGCTTCGGCCAACGACCTGGCCATCGAGGACGAGTTCCTGCTGGATGTACTGTAAGCAGTACATCACCAGCCCGTAGCGCCAGCGAGGGAGAGTGGACGTCGATCAGAGCTAGATGCAGAAGCTCTCACCGACGTCGATTCCTCTGGGATTGCGCTACGGGCTAATTACCTCTCAAGCCCGCATCAGGCAACTGGCGTCGCGAGGCCGCATTCGCTAGCTTAGCGAACGTATGCCCGCCATTTATTCCCATCGCCTTACGGTGCAGCCGGACGAAATCGATCGCCTCGGGCACGCGAACAACCTGGTCTATCTGCGTTGGATGCTCGACGCCGCCGTGGCGCATTCCACGGCGCAGAGCTGGGATTCTAAGGCGTACGAAGAGCTTGGTGCGGTATTCGTCGTGCGCTCGCATCAGATCGAGTACTTGCGGCCGGCGTTCGCGGCGGAAGAAGTCGTCGTGCTCACCTGGGTCGCGTCTTTTCGACGCGCCAGCTCGGTTCGTCGGTATGAAATGCGGCGCGCTAGTGATGGAAAGGTGCTCGCCACCGCGGCGACCGAATGGGCGTTCGTCGATCTTGCCACACGGTTGCCGACGCGGATCCACCCGCGCGTCCTCGCGGCCTTTGAAGTAGCTCCGGACGGACCGCCGGAAGCGACTTGAGATGAACCATCGATCGCCCGCTACCACCAACCAAGTGCCTTCCCCACGCCAGCGATCAAAACCAGCGCGGCCACAACAGCGATTGCGCCGATTGCCCATGGCTGTTTGAGCAGCGAACCGGCGGCGACGTTGTCTTCCTTCGCCAGATCGACGTGGGACCTGGACATGGTCTGTAGGATCGAGCCGACGCCGCGGTGCGTGACCTTGTTTTGCGTGAGCACCATCGCGGCGATGCCGTCCTCTTCCTGAAGTAACCCTAGCAGCACCATCGCCGTGCCGACTAGCGGCAATTGCCTGGCATGGGCCTCGTCTTGAGCGCATTTCACGACGTTTTTGACGTGCGAGGTTTGCCGGAGCTTGCCGATCGCCATGTTGTGCGAACCGCGCTCGGCCAGTTTTTCCGTTTCCTTACCGACTTTTTTCAAGTCCGTGAGCAGTTGCTTGAACACGCGTTGGGCGTGACCGTGCCGCTCTTGGAGGAGCGCCAGCAGCACATGTTCCGTGCCGATGTAATCGTGCTCCATGCGTTTGGCCACATGGCCGGCCTGTTCCATGACCCAACGCGCGCGGGGCGTGAAGCGTTCGTACATGAGCGTGGCTCGGGCGGGCGAAGAGGAGACGGGTTCCGCGATCAGCGCTCTCGCTGCCCATTATCCTGATCGCGGCCCGAAGATCAATTCACCGCGCTACTTTACCGCCCTGCCAAAGGCATTCAACTAGCCGGAGTGGCCGGTGGGTCGTCCACCGAGTCTTTCGCCGGTGCGACGCGAATCGGACGATCGTGCCAATTCATACCGTGAAGTGCGGCAATCGCGTTCTGGGCAACGTCCGCCGACTCCATCCGCACGAACCCGAAGCCGCGGGCGCGACCATTCCGGCGATCGATGACAACTTCCGCCGACAGGACGGCGCCGAAAGGTTCGAATATCTCTCGTAGCGATTGATCCGTTACTAGCCAGGGCAGATTACCCGCATAGATTTTGAAAGACACGTCCCACGTCCTCGAAACAAATAGCCCAACGGCGCTCCGGCGGAACGCCACGCAAAAATAGGCGGATATGCAAACTACTGTCTATAGGTGACATCACCAATACACCGTCAAACTAGCGTCGCCGGTGCGCGATTGCCAGGGAAATTGCGATGAAAAGTCGCTAGGCGACGCTGGCTTCGACGGGCCGCGTCGGCTGCAATTCCTTCACGGCGGCGCGATCGCGATAGAAGCGATTCGCGAACACTTGCTCAATGCCGAGAATCAGGGCCACGAGCATCGCGAGATACGGAAACAACTCGCGCCCCACGCGCCCGAGGCTCAACTCGCGATTGATCTGGTCGCGGCTGCGCGCGAGTCGAAATGGTGACTCGCCGAATAAGCCCTTGAGCACTTCCGGATCCGCCCGCACCAACTCGGTATCACCAGGGGCCAGATTCACGCTGAAGCCGAGGTCGAGGCTTGCGCCCTCGCCGCCGGCATTCGCACGGAAATGCCCTGGATATTCCACCGAGGCGATGGCGATATTCCGATCCGCCTGATTGGCATTCACGCGGAATTGCTCGCCGCGCGGCGTAGTCAGCAATGCGGTGTCCACTTTCGCGCCGGCCGGCAACCGCAACACGGCGTCCTGCCCGGCGAGATAGTTGACATGCGCATCGGCATTGCCGCTGAGATAGAGCGCGATTTCATTGACCAGCACGAACGACGGCAACGGCGCGGCGCCGTAGTTCCAACGCGTGTCGTCGTGCTCGTATTCTTCACGCGACTGCGAAATGGGAGTGGAAAGCGCCAACACTCGCCCGTCGCCGATGATGCGTTCCAAGAGCGCCGGTTGGCCATTCGAGAATGGAATCAGCGTGCTGACGTCTTTCGCGGCGATCTCCCATTGCCAGTACCGGAAGACCGGAAAATCGATCCAAGGCAGCGAGCCGCCGCGCAAGCGAAACGGCGCCAGCAACGGATGTTCGAACACGTTCGGCGCGAGATACAGGTCGCCGTCCGGGTAACGGGCCTGCCGCACGAGTCGACCCGGCAGCAGATCGAGCGCCGCGTCGCTATTGAACTCGGCGAGCGGATCGGCCGACGGACCGACGAAGACGCCGATCCCGCCTCCGCCAAATGCATACGCATGCAATCGCTGCCAGGCGGGCGCGGACATGGCGTGAGGATCATTCAACAATACGGCGGCGTATCCTTCGAGCGCCTCCGATTGGATCTCGCCGAGCGCTTCGGTGGAGACGACATCGCAAGTAAACGGCGCACTGCCATTCTCGCGCATCGTCGTGGGCGCAAGCGCCTCGCTCAACATCAACGCCCGGTCTTCGAACGCCGGTGGCGCCGTGGCGATCAGCACCCGTTGCGCCGGACGAATTTCCGCGGTGAAATACCGCACATCGTTGGCGGACAAGGCGTCGGCGCCGGCGATGCGGACCTCTCCCTGATGCACGCCAGTAGGCAAGCCGCTGAGCAGAAATTCCATCCGCGACGCGCCGCCCGCAGTGACCGAAGCGGATTGCCGCCCGCGCAATTGCAGCTTGCCGGTGACGTCGCGGACATACGATTCCACGGTGCGTTCGCCGCCGTCGCCCACGGCGCGCAATTCGACGCCTAGCCGCAATGGCTTATTGATCGGCAATCGCTCGGCGTTCAGTTCCAACGGGCCGAGCGCAAAATCCTGCGGCGCCGTGGCGCCAACGTCGATCACATAGATCGCCGCGCCGGGGAGCGATTCCACGGCCTTGCGAGCGGTCGCCAGCGACTCCGTCGGAAAGGCAGCCTGCGTCAGGTCGGTGAACAAATAGATCTCTTTGCGTTCCAGTTCGCTGCGGGAAAGCAATTCCACGGCCGCCTCAATCGTCTCCGGCACGCCGCGCGTTACGCCCGATACTTCTAAGCGCGCAACGCGTTGTTGCGCGGCGGCCAAATCCACTTGAAACGACGGTGGCCCCGGCCGGGAATCGAGCACGGCCGCCTGGCTTTCATCCGGCAACTGCCGCAACAGCCATTCGCCGATCTCCTGGGCTTGCTCCAGGCGCGTCTGATTCTGCTGGCGATACTGCATCCGCGCCGAGGTATCGAACACCAGCGCCGCGGCCACCGGCGCCTCGCGATCGCCAATCCAAGCGCTCGAAGTCCGCACAAACGGCCGCGCCAGCCCGGCGGCCAACAGCACGATGGCCGCCACGCGCAGCGCCAAGAGCAGCCAGTGGCGCAATCGCATCCGGCGGCGATTCGATTCGCGCCGCTGTTGGATAAACCGCAACGCTGGGAATTCCAGCAGCTTCGGTTGCTGCCGCATCACCAAATGCAATATCACCGGCGCCGCAGCCAGCAGCGTCCCGCCGAGTAATGCCAGGTGAAGGAAACCCATGGGGATTAGGGAGTACCGCGATGGAATGAGGCTGATAGGGAATGTCGAAGTTCTAAATCTGAATGACGAATCAAAGTCGAATGCAGAAATGTCGAATGTTGCGAGAAAGAATGGCCTATCTGCGAGGTAGCAACGCTACACGGTAAGTGCCAGTTCGTTATTTGAATTTCAAATTTGATTCGACATTCAAATCTAGAATTTAGACCTTCCGTTAGAACCGCATCCGACGACTATTCAGATACTCCACCAGCGCCTTATCAAACGGCATGCTGGTGTCGATGGGGACGTAGTCGATGCGGCTTTTGAAGCATTCGCGTTTGTACAAGTCGCGGAAGCTTTTCAGTTCTTCCAGGTAATCGCGCCGGTATCCGGCCGCGTCGACTTGCAGGCGATCCAGCGATTCCGGCTCTTCGAATTCAATCAGCCCGTCGAATGGAAAGGCGACCTCAGCCTCGTCGAGGATGTGAAACACGATCACGTCGTGCCCGCCGTGATGCAACCGGCGCAGGGCCTGGATGATCGGCTCCGGCTCGTCGAGCAAGTCGGAAAACAACATCACCAGGCTGCGATGCCGGAGCATGGCGGCGAGTTGTGTGATGCTCTTGGCGACCTCGGTCTTGCCCGACGGTTTCAGTCGCGACAGGAGAGAGAGGATGTTGCCCAACTGCGTCCGTTTGGAACGCGGCGGCAAGCTGCTGCGGATTTTTTCGTCGAAGGTCACCAAACCGACGGGGTCCTGCTGGTGGACCATCAAATAGGCCAGCGCCGCGGCGAGGCAGATAGCGTAGTCGAACTTCGTCAGCTCCTGGCGGTACGTGTAGGCCATCGAGCGGCTCAGGTCCATCACCAGATAGCCGGTGATGTTGGTCTCCGCCTCGAACTTCTTGATGTAGTACTTGTCGGTCTTGGCGTAAACCAGCCAATCGATTTCCTGTGGGTTGTCGCCAGCCGTGTACTTGCGATGTTCGCTGAACTCCACGGAAAACCCGTGAAAGGGACTCGCATGCAAGCCCTGAAACAACCCCTTCACAATAAACTGCGCGCGCAAATCCAACCGGCCAATCTGGCGGATGACTTCAGGCTTGAGATAACTTTCGGCGGTGGACATGGGGGGAATGATGAATGCAGAATGATGAATGATGAATGTTCGGAGGCAACCATTCATCATTCTGCATTCATCATTTAACTACCTTTCAAACTTTGGAATCTCCGGCGTCGGGATCTCTTTCACCAGGCGCTTGATGACCTCGTCGTTGGACAGTCCTTCCGCCTGGGCCTGGAAATTCGTGCTGATGCGGTGGCGCAGCACGGGGATGGCGATTTTCTGCACGTCTTCGATGGCGACCGAGAACCGGCCTTCCATTGCCGCCAGCGCCTTGCCGCCGTGAATCAGGAACTGGCCGGCGCGGGGACCGGCGCCCCAATCGACCAGTTCGCGGATGAACTTCGGTGCGCTGTCGTCTTTGGGACGCGTGGCGCGGACCAACCGTGACGCGTACTTGATGATGTACTCGCTCACCGCCACGCTGCTGACCAGCTTTTGCAGATTGACGATCGCCTTGCCGGAGAGGACTTTGCGAATCTCTGGCTTTTCCCCTCGCGTCGTCGCGGCCAGGATGCGCTCTTCCTCATCCAGCGAGGGGTAGTCGACCTTGATATTAAACATGAACCGGTCGAGCTGCGCTTCCGGCAGCGGATAGGTCCCTTCCTGCTCGATCGGGTTTTGCGTGGCGATCGTAAAAAACGGGTCGGGCAACTCGTACGTCGTCTGGCCGACGGACACTTCGCGTTCCTGCATCGCCTGCAGCAGCGCGGCCTGCGTTTTAGGGGGCGTGCGGTTGATTTCGTCCGCCAACAGGATGTTCGTAAAGATCGGCCCTTCGACGAAACGGAAATTCCGTCGGCCGTGCTCGTCTTCATCCAGCACATTCGTGCCGGTGATGTCGGACGGCATCAAGTCGGGCGTGAACTGGATGCGTTTGAACTGGATATCGAGAATCTTGGCCAGCGTGCTCACCATCAACGTCTTGGCGAGCCCCGGCACGCCTTCCAGCAGGCAATGCCCGCGCGTGAAGATGGCGGCGAACAACTGCTCGATCACCTCGTTCTGGCCGATAATGACCTTTTGCAGTTCCTGCTGCATCAGTTGCCGGTGCAAGCTGAACTCCTGCAGGACGTCGCCGAGACTGCGGGATTTGGTGGCCAAGGGAGGTGTTCCTGGGAAGCCCAACGGGAGAACGACGGATTCGACCTCTAATTCTAGCAACTGTTTCGCGGTTGGCTGGCATTCGACGATTCAAGTTCGCTGTCACCGCTAAGCCCAGGGAAGGCCACCGCAGTCTCGGCCAGATGGACAGTCTGCGAGGGCCTTCCCTGGGCTTGTTCGAATCCGATCGCTTTCCAGTAGATTGCATTGAGGACGCCCTACGCGGGGCGTAAGATAAAGGAGTTCCCCCTCGAACGATGCCGCGCTAGGAGGCCGATCATGACGTTTCGCGGGATCATCGGTGCCGTAACGGCTGTGGCGGTCCTGTTGACGCCAGCCAGGACACTCTGGGCGCAAGCCCCGGACAAAGACCTCGATCCCACCGCGGTGAGCGAATCGATCGACCGCGGCGTCCGCTTTCTGAAAAGCGTGCAGGCGCCCAACGGAAGCTGGTCGGAATACGGCGGGCAGACCGGAGCGAAAACGGCGCTCGCAACGTTGGCCCTGTTGAGTTGCGGCCTGAAGAGCGACGATCCGGCCGTTGCCGCGGCGCTTCGTCATTTGCGCACACTGCGCCCGCGGCAAACCTATGCGGTGTCACTGCAGACTATGGTCTTCTGCGCGGCCGAGCCGAAGAAGGACATCCTGTCCGTGCAGGAGAATGTCCGCTTCCTCGAACAGCAACAGATTGCCGGCGGCGAGCGCAAAGGCGCCTGGGGTTATCCGGCTGGCCCGGGGGACAACAGCAACTCGCAGTTTGCGCTGCTGGCCCTCTATGAAGCCGAACGAATCGGCGTCTCGGTAAAACAGCAGACGTGGAAGCGCGCCTATGACTACTGGATGGCCGCGCAGTTGCCGGACGGCTCGTTCAGTTACATGAAGGGCGAAACGTTGCCCGGCACGGCCAGCATGACGTGCGCAGGGATCGGCGCGCTGGTAATTACGTCCGGCGAAGTCAACGCCGGTGACGCCGCGGTGAACGGCAACAACGTGCAGTGTTGCGGCAATCAGACCAACGACGATGCGATCGAACGGGCCGTAGCCTGGCTGGCGCGCAATTTTCAGGTCGATTCGAATGCCGGCGAATTGAACAACAAGTGGCTGCTGTACTATTTATATGGCGTCGAACGCGTCGGACGGTTGACGGCCCGGCGACACATCGGTGACCACGACTGGTATCGCGAAGGCGCCAAGTTTCTGATCGAGCATCAGAACAAGGTCGGCGGCGGCTCCTGGCAGCGGGACGATCCGACGCGCGTGGAAAGCGATGAGGTCATCGCCACGAGCCTCGCTTTGCTGTTCTTGTCCAAGGGACGGCGGCCGGTGCTGATGTCGAAGCTGGAGCACGAGCCGAACAGCGACTGGAACAACCACCGCCGCGACGCCGCGCATTTGACCAGTTACGTGGAAAAACAATGGCGGCGCGATCTCACCTGGCAAGTGGTCAATGCCGAGAAGGCCTCCGTCGACGACCTGCTGCAGTCGCCGGTGATTTACATCTCCGGACGCGAGGCCCCGGAACTATCCCAGCCGCAGATCGAACGACTGCGGCGCTATATCGAAGCGGGCGGGTTCATCTTCGCCGAGGCTTGCTGCGAAGGAAAAGAATTCGACGCCGGTTTCCGCGGCATGATGGAGCGGATGTTCCCGGAGGAGGAGTATCGCCTTCGCCTGTTACCGCCGACGCACTCGATCTGGAGCGCCGAGGAACGCGTTGACCCGGAACACGTGCGGCCGCTGTGGGGCATCGATTTCGGTTGCCGCACCAGCGTCGTCTATTGCCCTGAGAACCTGTCGTGCTATTGGGAACTCGACCGGCCGGAGCGACAAGACGAATACGACGAGACGGTCAGGAAACAAATCGCCGCGGCGAATTCCATCGGCATCAACGTGCTGGCCTACGCCACGGGACGCGAATTGAAATTTAAGGACGAGATTCCTTCCGTCGTCATCGGCGACGGCCCAGCCGATGCCGGTGAACGCGGCACGCTGCGCTTGCCGAACCTGATCCACGCCGGCGGACACGACGTCGCGCCCGGGGCGCTCTCGAACTTGTTGCGGTTCGTCTCGCAAAAATCGGGCGTCCGCGTGAGCACTGATCAGCGCGAAGTCAGCTTGAGCGATCCCAAGCTCTACAACTTTCCAATCCTGTTCATGCATGGCCGCAATCAGTTTCAACTGAAAGAGGAAGAGCGGCAACAGCTGCGCTCATTCCTGGAACGCGGCGGCGTGCTGATTGCCAACAGCGTCTGCGCCAGCGAGGCGTTTGCCGCATCGTTCGAGGCCGAAATGCGGGCGATCTTCCCCGAGCACGCACTGCAACCGATTCCGGGCGATCACGACATGTTCACCGGCACCTACGGCGGCTTCGAACTCCCGCAAGTCACGCTCCGTCGTCCCGCCAGCCGCGCCGCCGGGAGCGACCGCCCGGCCACGGTCGATTTGATCACGACGCCGCCACGCCTGGACGGCCTGCAGATCGACGAACGCTACGCCGTGCTGTTCTCGCGCTACGATCTGAGTTGCGCCCTGGAAAAACACGACTCGCTGGAGTGCGAAGGCTACACCCGCGAAGACGCGGCGAAGATCGGGCTGAATCTCATCATGTACGCGATGCAACGGTGAGGGGAGGATTTCGACGTTCGTCGTTCCCCTAATACTCCATCCTGGGCGGCGACGTCCTGGTAATCGGGACGTCGATCAGCCTCGGCCGGTCGCTGTGCCATGATTTTTCGAGCGCAGCGCTGAGTTGATCCGGCTCCGTGATGCGTTCCGCGTCGACGCCCAGCGATTTCGCCAGCGACACCAGATCGATTTCCGGCTCGGTGATTTCTAGCGACTCGTATTTGCCGGCGAGCGCGTGCGGCAACTGCAAACCGCGAGCGCCGACTTTGAGAATCTGGTACTGCGCGTTGTTGGCGATCACGAACGTAACAGGGATGCGGTGATGCGCGGCACTCCACAGGCCTTGGATGCCGTACATCGCGGCCCCTTCGCCCAGAATCGCAAGCACCGGGCGTTCCGGCCAGGCGAGTTTCGCGCCGATGGCGCAGCCGAGGCCCCAACCGAGCGCCCAGCCGCGATGGGCAAAGTAGCCGGTCGTATTGCGATGCGCGCCGAGCCGCTCCAGATACGTGTTCGTCGTCGTGACCGCCTCTTCAACCACGGCCACGTTCTCGGGCAGAACCCGCGCGATGCTGCCCATCATGGCGAGCGGCGTCAACGGACGTGCATCGAGCTGCCCGTCGAACTCGGCTTTCAACTTCAGGCGCTGAGCAGCGTGCTTTTCTTCGCGCGATCTTCGCCGCGACTGTGCTTGCGCGACCTGTGATTCATTCATCGCCGACGCCAAAAGCGCATCGAGTTCCGCAAGCCCGGATTTCGTGTCGCCCAACAGGCCGACGTCCACGGGGTAATTCTTGCCAATCTGCCAAGGGTCTTCGTCGAGGTGAATGAGGCGGATGTGTTCGGGGATTGCTCGTGAGGGTTCGTGATAGACGTACTGGCGGAGCAAATCCATGCCGCAGACGAGCAGGACGTCGAATTCGGCGAGACGTTCCCGTACCTCGGGCGACCAGAGCGGCAGACATTGGCCATAGAGTGGGTGATCGGCCGGGAAGCCGAGTCGGCCGTGCGTGGTGCCGGATTCCGAAATCGCCGGCGCACCGAGGCGTTCGGCGATCGCCACCAGTTCTTGCGTCGCGCTGCGTTCGACTACGCGGCTGCCGGCGAGAATGCCCGGGCATTTCGCTGCCGCCAATACTTCGGCCGCACGGCGCAACGCTTCCAGCGGCGGACGCACCCGCGCATCCAGTCGCGCCGGTACAGTGACGTCCAATTCCGCTTCTTCGCGTTGCACGTCGATAGGAATCGAAAGAAACACCGGTCCGGTCGGTGGCGTGAGCGCGACTTGGATCGCGCGCCTCAACGCGCTGGGCAGATCTTCGACGCGATCCACTTCGGCGGACCATTTCGTCCAAGGCCGCGCGACGCTCACCATGTCCGAGGTAAGAATTGGTTCCTCAAACCGCAAGCGTCGATCTTGCTGCCCTGCGGTTACGAGTAGCGGCGTCCCTTCGCGATGAGCGTTGTAGAGCATGCCCATCGCGTTGCCGAGCCCGCAACTGATGTGCAGGTTCACGACGCCGAGTTGCCCGGAGGCCATGGCATACCCGTCGGCCATGCCCATCACGGGCACTTCCTGCAAGCCGAGGATGTA
This sequence comes from Planctomycetia bacterium, assembly GCA_034440135.1. Taxonomy (NCBI): domain Bacteria; kingdom Pseudomonadati; phylum Planctomycetota; class Planctomycetia; species Planctomycetia bacterium. Next base: position 22,647 of record JAWXBP010000092.1, on the reverse strand, counting down.
TTGAATCCGCCGATCGGCGACAAGCGCATCGTTCAGCGGCAACTCGGTGGTGCCGGGATTGCCGAAAATGTACCGCACGCCCGCCGCGTGCAGCATGTCAAGAAAGGCTTGGATTCCGGTGGTGCGCATGGGGCCAGTGTAACAGCGCGGTCGCGGAATGAATGACGAATTTCTAAATCCGAATGTCGAAAGAATGACGAATGCTTGAATGACGAATGAGTTGGCACAGATCCGAATTCATTCGACATTCAGTCATTCGGATTTCGACATTCGTCATTCTCTGTACCGCGCCACATTTCGTGTGGATCGAACGCCAGGCTGGCCGCCAAACTAGCCAGCACGCAGAGACCGAACGCGATCAAGCCAGGGCCGGCCTGAATTTCGATGACGTCGCCGAGTTTGACAAAGGCCACCAGCACGGCGACCAGCAGGACATCGAGCATGCCCCAGCGGCCGAGCCAATCGACCACGCGGTGCGCCATGGCCTGGTGATGCCGTGCGCCGCCTGGCGCGCCAGTAGCGAGCCAGAGCATGGCGGAGAGCTTGGCGGGGGGCACGATCAGCGAAAAGACCAGGACGACCAGCCCGACGAAGAGATGTCCTTCGCGCAAGAGCGCCATCACGCCGCCGACAAGATGGTCCTCGCGCACATGACCGAGCCGTTCGATCTTGAGAATCGGCCAGGTAACCGCGGGCACAAACAGAATCAATCCAGCCAACGCGAAGGCGGCCGTGCGCGTGCGCATCCGCGTCGCGCGCCGGGCGGACCATAGTTTCGCTCCGCAACGCGTGCAGAGCGCACAACCGCGCCGCGGCTGCGCGGAGATGGCGTGGACCATTCCGCAAGCGGGGCAGCCGACGAGTTGTTCGGAGCTAATGCTCATTTTCAGGGAGCAGCGGCGGCTGGTAGGATTTCACTGCGGAGAGGAGGAAGTTTGAAGTTTTCAGTATTCAGTGTGTGGAATCCGATGCCTCACTGAAAACTGAAAACTTCAAACTTACCAACCGTACCGGTCGGCCACCCGTGGTAAACTATCGGACCCACGCTTCTATTCTACAGACTCCGGAAAGTATTGTTCGCCGGTGAGTTTTCCGTGTAATTGGAATGCAATTCCCGATTCGGCGACAGGGTTTGCACCAGGCGCGCTTGCGGAACTGATTGTGCCGCTTCATGTTGAGAAAAAACTTGACATTTGCTCGCAAGACCCAAATACTCGTGACTTCAAAGCCCGATGATAACCGGTCAATTGCACGCAGGAGCGCGAGCCATGCCAGAGTCGGTCTTGGAAGCCATTAAGCAAGGCGTTTGGGATTTCGAACCGCGTCACGTCGACGTGAAAGAATTCCCGTCGACGGTCGCCTTGCCCGGCTCGTCAGAAAAAATCGACATCCTCGCCGACCGCGTACGGCGCGGGCTGCCGCTATGGCACGGGGCCGACCGGCTGCATTTCGAGGATGTGGAGTAACGCCGAAGTGTGCGAAATACACCGTCTCCTTTCGCTCCGCGAAAGGCGCCGGACCTTTCGCGGAGCGAAAGGAGACTGTGCCGTGGCGACGAACTAGGCTCTCTCTTTTTTCGAGTGGCTTAGACGTGCGGCGCGATCTTATCCTTCCCCACCAACGCCCGCAGCGGCTCTGGCACAATGATCGAGCCGTCCGCTTGCTGATAGTTTTCCAGCACCGCAATCATCGCGCGGCTGATGGCCACGGCCGTGCCGTTGAGCGTGTGGACGAAGCGGGTGCCTTTTTCACCTGGCGGGCGGTAGCGGATGCCGAGGCGGCGGGCCTGGTAATCCGTGCAGTTGCTGGTGCTAGTGACTTCGCCGTATTCGCCCTGTTCGCCGCGGCCGGGCATCCAGGCTTCCAGGTCGAACTTGCGGTAGGCCGGGCCGCCCAGGTCGCCGGTGGCGGTGTCGACGACGCGGAAGGGGATGCCGAGGCCGTCGAAGATTTTGCCTTCGAGTGCGCAGAAGTAATCGAGCGTCGCATCGCTTTGTTCCGGCAGTGTGAAGGCGAACATCTCGACCTTGGTGAACTGATGTACGCGGTACAACCCGCGCGTGGCGCGTCCGTGGGCGCCGGCTTCCGTGCGGTAGCAATGGCTGATGCCGCAAAGTTTGATCGGCAACTGCGCAGGGTCGAGGATTTCGTCGGCCAGCAACCCGCCGAGCGTGATTTCGGCCGTGGCGACGAGGCTGAGGTCGCTGTCGGCGATACTGTAGATTTGCGTCTCCGGCCCGCGCGGAATGTAGCCGGTCCCTTGCAGCACTTCGTTGCGCGCGAGGTCCGGCGTGATCATCGGCGTGAAGCCTTCCCTCATCAGCAAGCTGACCGCGTAATGCTGCAACGCGAGTTCCAGCAGCACGGCCTCGTTCTTGAGGAAGTAAAAGCCATGCCCGGCCACTTTCGCACCGGCCTCAAAATCGAACAGTTGCAGCTTCTCACCCAGCTCGACGTGGTCGAGCGGCTTAAATTCGAATTTGCGCGGGGCGTGCTGGCCGCGGCGAATTTCCAGATTGGCCGTATCGTCGCCGCCGATCGGCGCCGCGGGATGAGAGAGATTCGGAATCGCGCGCTGGATCGCGTCAATGTCGACTTCGAACTGTTCCAGCGACATCTGTGCCGCCGACACCGCTTCGCGCAGCTTCCGCCCTTCTTCCTTGCGGGCTTCGCGCTCCGCCGCGTCCTTGGTCTGGCCGATGGACTTCGAGACCTCGTTGGCCTTGCGGTTTAACTCATCGACCTGCGTTTGCGCCAACCGCCGTTCGCCATCCAGCGCGACGAGCCGATCGACATCGACCTTCGCGCCGCGGCGCAAGCAGTTTTCCTTGACGAGAGCGGCATTTTCAACGATGAAGCGGCGGTCGAGCATAGGTTTAGTTGGAAGTTTTCAGTGTTCAGTGTTCAGTTTTTGATGCGACGATTGCATCGTTAGCAATTGTTGTGGCACGGTCTCCCGACCGTGCCACGACGGGCTCGGTAGCGCGCGGTACTGGAGACCTTCGGTCGGGCCGGTGGAACGGTCGGGAGACCGTGCCACAACAAAGACACCCCGTCGACGTCCTTTCCCATCAGGCAAATTGCCGGCATCGACTCCGGACGTTGCTTCGGTTGAATTCGACGCGCTGCTTTTTGTCTTCCGCCGGGGTGCCTGACCTACCACTCTCCTCTCTCCTTCCGTGTCTCCGTGCCTCCGTGGTGAATCCTAAGCCTTCACCGCCGCCAGTTCCTTCCACAGGTGAGCACTCGTGCGGATGCCACGATGGAAATCCGCGAGGCAGAATTTTTCGTTGGGGCTGTGGGTGTTGTCGTCGTCGAGGCCCCAGCCGAGGAGCAGCGTGTCGACGCCGAGTTGTTGCCGGAATGTGGAGACGACCGGGATCGACCCCCCCTCGCGCATGTAGACCGGCGCGCGGCCGAAGCCATGTTCGATCGCGCGGGCGGCGGCCGCGACATACGGACTGTCGAGCGGCACCACCACGCCTGGCGCACCGTGGTGGCTGACCAGTTCGAGGCGAATGCCTGGCGGGCAGAGCTTTTTCAGTTGTGCTTCCAACGCGGCTTGGATTTTCTTCGGGTCTTGCTTCGGCACCAGGCGGAAGCTGAACTTCGCGCTCGCGCGGGCTGGCAGAACCGTCTTGGCGCCTTCGCCTTGATAACCGCTGGTCAGCCCGTTGATATCGAACGTGGGGCGAGCGCTTTTGCGCTCTTGCGTCGTGAAGCCTTGCTCGCCGGTGACGGCGTCGACGCCGATCTGTTTCTTGAAGCCGGCCTCATCGAACGGCAACGCGGCGAATTGTTTGCGCTCCTCGTCGGTGAGCGGCGTCACGTCGTCGTAGAAACCCGGCACTTGAATGCGGCCGTCGGCATCGATGAGCGCGGCGAGCATTTTCGAGAGCGCGATCGCCGGATTGGTCACCGCGCCGCCGAAGGAGCCGGAGTGCAGGTCTTGTTTCGGGCCGGTGAGTTTCAATTCGAAGTACGCGATGCCGCGCAGGCCGTAGGTGATGGCCGGGACGCCCGCCGCGAATTGGCTGGTGTCGCTAATGACGACGACGTCGCTTTTCAGGCGGTCTTTGTTCGTGGCGATGAAGTGTTCCAGATGTTCGCTGCCGACCTCCTCTTCGCCCTCGATCAAATACTTCACGTTGATCGGCAACTTGCCAGCCGTTTTGATCCAGGCTTCGGCATTTTTGATGTGCGTAAACATCTGCCCTTTATCGTCGGTCGCGCCGCGGGCGTAGAGGTTGCCGTCGCGCCGCGTCGGCTCGAACGGCGGGGTCTTCCACTCGTTCAACGGGTCCGGCGGCTGGACGTCGTAGTGCCCGTAAACCAGCACGGTCGGTGCGCCCGGCACGCCAAGGCTCTCGGCATACACGATCGGGTGCCCCGGCGTCTCGCAGATTTCGGTCTTGAACCCCAGGCCGCGAAACTGCCCGGCGACCCATTCCCCGGCCCGGCGCACGTCGGCCTTATGGCTGCTGTCGGCACTTACACTGGGGATGCGCAGCAGGTCGCACAGCTCCTCCTCGAAGCGGGGGCCGTGTTGCTGCAAGTATTGATCGACGTCGCTCATCGTGGGCTCCCTCGCGTTTTGCTGCCAGACGGAGCGTAATATAATGGCTATACTGGATTTCGACCATGCGGCGGTGACGCACCAGGCTGGGGAGATGCACGCTATGTCCGAGGAATCGACCGCGGCCGTTGTCGAGGAAGAACCAGCGGTGGCCTTGCCGGAGCCCGAGAAGAAGACGAAGCCCAAGCGGCAGCCCCGTTACAACGTGATCCTCTGGAACGACGAGGAACACACGCACGAATACGTGATTCTGCTGCTGGCCGATCTGTTCGCGCACCCCGTGGAGACCGGTTACAAGCTCGCCTGCGAAGTGGACAAAACCGGCCGGGCGATTGTGTTCACCACTACCATGGAACACGCGGAGTTAAAGCGCGATCAGGTTCACGCCTACGGGAAAGACCGGCTGGTTGCGAACTGCACCGGGGCGATGCGCTCCACGATTGAGCCGGCCCCCGGCGACGGCGACTAGGCACTCCTCCAAGAAAATACAAAGCGGTGCGTGCCACTGGCGGCTTGTCCGCCAGTGCCAGAGTGGCGTGTGCAAGCCGAATCAATTCCGCACTGGCGGGCAAGCCGCCAGTGGCACCCCGCGAGCGGCCGCGCAGTTTTGTTTTCGTCCCCTTTGCCGGTTTCATTTCATGCCTGCCACACTTCGTACGGTGACGCTGGGTTGCAAGGTCAACCAGTACGAGACGGAGTTGGTCCGCGAAGGGCTGGCCCGGGCAGGGTTTCATGACGCCGCCGAGGGCGAACCGGCCGATCTCTGTGTGGTGAACACCTGCACGGTCACGGCCGAAGGGGACGCCAAAAGCCGGCAGACGATTCGGCAACTCGCCAAGCGCAACCCTGGCGCGCGAATCATCGTGATGGGCTGTTACGCCACGCGCGCGCCGGAGGAAGTCGCGGCACTGCCGGGTGTGAGCGAGGTCATTCCCGACAAACGTGAATTGCCGGACCTGTTCGCGCGATTCGGCGTCGTCGATCTGCCGACGGGCATCTCCGATTTCTCCGGTCGCCAGCGCGCGCATGTGAAGGTGCAAGACGGTTGCCTACTAAACTGCAGTTTCTGCATCATCCCCACGGTGCGACCGCATTTCGCCAGCCGCCCGCCGGAGCATATCGAGGACGAATGCCGACGATTGGTCGACGCCGGTTTTCACGAATTGATTCTCACCGGCATTCATCTCGGCCACTACGGCGTGGAATGGAACCGGGACCGGCCGAAATCCGCCTGGACGCGGCTCTCGCACCTGTTGGAACGGTTGGTGCGATTGCCCGGCGATTTCCGGATGCGGCTTTCCAGCATCGAAGCGACCGAGGTCACGCGTGAGTTGATCGGCGTCATGCAAGTGCATTCAGAGCGCATCTGCCCGCACTTGCATATCTCCATGCAAAGCGGCTCCGATGACGTACTGCGACGCATGCGTCGCCGTTGGGGCGCGCAGCGATTTACCGATCGCTGCTTGATGGTGCGCGAAGCGCTCGATCACCCCGCGCTGACGACTGACGTGATCGTCGGCTTCCCCGGTGAGACGGACGCCGATTTCGCCGCCACGTGCCGCGTCGTTGAAACGGTCGGCTTCTCGAAGCTGCACATCTTCCCGTTCAGCGCCAGGCGTGGTACGGACGCGGCCACGATGCCGAATCAGATTCCGGAACAGGTGAAAGCCGCCCGAGTGAACGAGCTCGCCAATCTCGAAGCCGACTTGCGCCGGCGCTATTTCCACCAACTCATCGGCCGGCAACTGCGCGTGCTAGTGGAATCGCCGGTAAAAGAACGACCGGGGCGAATGGTCGGCACATCGTGCCGGTATGCGCCGGTCGAGTTGCCTGGAACGGTGGCGATGCGACGGCAGTTTGCCGATGTCATCGCCGGTGAGGTGCGCGAGGATCGCATCCTCGCGGCGGAATAGCGCCACTAGCCCGTAGCGGCGTAGGGCGGGCCGTGCGCGCATCGGCCGATTTGTTCTGAAACGTTTTGGCTCCACGACAAGCTCTGTTGTGTTCGAAGCAGTAAGGCCCGCCATCCTACGCGCGGCGGGCCTCAAGCTAACAAGAACAGTGCGCCCACGCTCAGCGCTAGAATTCTCAACACAACGCGCCAACTTGCGTGCGCGGCCCGCCCTACGGGCTTTCTGCGGGCGGGATTGCAATCCGATCCGGCAGCGGTTTCTTGCGGCCCGCGTCGCGATGCAGCCACCAGGCTACGGCGAAGACGCCCGCGACGAATGCTGCCACGATGGCGACCGTGAATCCTCGCGATTCATCCGGCGCTGCCTCGTTGGTTAGCCGCATGACGTCGCGGCCGATCAGCAGCGGCGCGAGTTGCTTGCGCACCGTGCCGGGTTCGGCCTCGGCGGATTGCGCGGTGCGGAAGCTCCAGGTCTTGAGGAAAAAGCCTGTGGCGCGAATCGATTCGTAGAGATCGTCGCCGGTCGGCATTCCTGGCGGCAGTTCCAACACGCAAAAGGCGATCGGGTTCCCGCGCGAGTCGGGCGTAACCAGTTCGATCTCGTAGTAATGCTCCAGACCGAACCGCTCGCGAATGTCCACGTCGTCAACGCGGATTTCGATCGCCCGTCGCGCCGTGCCCACCAGCGTGACCAGACGGCCGCGCGATTCCTCGGGAGTATTGAACAACGGCGCGACGTCCTCCGCCTCGTCCGCGGCGCGATCGAGTTGCCGTTGCAATTCCGCCAGTTTTTCCGGTGCGGCGTCGGCCGACTTGCGCTGCGCGGCGAGATCGGTCTTCCAGAGTTGCGCCGCGGTGCGGAGTTCCGTCGTGGCGACCGCGTGGAGTTCTCCCGGCTGCGTGCGACTGACTGCGTCGAGCATCTGGTAGAACGCTTCGCGTTCCAAATCCGACGATTGCGAAAGCGCGATTTTGTCGCGCACGCCGTCAATCAGGCCGGCGTCGAAGCCCAGGCTGCCGAGCGAGGCGAAGTTGCCTTGCTCCGGGAACCAGGCCAAGCGCTGCGCGATGAACAGCGGCGCCGGGTGTGCGGCGTCGGCCGCTTGCCGTTTGAGAAATACGGTCGCACCGCCGCAGCGCAGGTCGCATTCTCGGCTATCCTCGTTTTCGCCGAGCCAATCCCGCGGAATCGCCAACGCAAAAACAGTCGCCTCGGTTTCCGGCTTCGCGAGCTCCACGTCGCAACGGTAATAGACGTCCAGCTCGAATCGCCGCGCCACCTCCGGAATTGGTCGAATCCGGGTCACGCGCTTCACGCGCCCCCGTAGCTCGACAACCTCACCGGAATGTTCCTCCGGCGTAGCGAGCCAGGCCGGAAGTTCACTGGCCGGGTGACGCCAGCGCGCGAGATCGACACGGCTGAAGCGGCGCACGGCGATCAGCCCGCGCAAGATGGCCTCGGTTTGATCGTCGCCATACGGCGTGGCGTCCGGCAGCTTGGCGAAGTAGCTGTCGTCGAATCCGTAGAGCGAAAACATCTCGCGCGAGCCGCTGATCGGCGGCGGCGGTTCGGTGTCGGCGGCGAGCGCCGCGCTGGTGCAGAGCATCGCTAAAAAAACGTACACGAGCAGAAAGTGTGATGTGGGGCGCCACTGGCGGCTTGTCCGCCAGTGTTCTGGTCGCGCAGTTGGGCCCAACTCCGGCACTGGCGGACAAGCCTCCAGTGGCGCCCGAACCTTGCTCCGACCAGCGTGCGCACCGGCCATCATGATGCATTCTCCGCCGACGGACTGGGCGGCGCTTCATCGGCGAGTTCGCGTTCGCGCAGATTCGAGAGCATGCGGGCGACGTCATTGCCGGCGTCTTGTTCGGCCAGTTGGTGAAAGTCCGGCGCGGGTGTGTTCGCCGATACGCCTGTGCCTTGACCGCCGCGAACGATGAAGACTACGGCGCCGATGACCAGCGCCACGGCCGACGCCGCGAGCGCCATATCTAGCGGGCTGAACTCCGCTGGGGCCGAGATACCGGTCGGTGCTGGCGGCGTCCAGACCACCGTGCGCGCAAGTAACAACGGCGCAGTGCGGATCTTTCTATCTTGGGCCTGATACGCCCACCTTTTGAAGAAGACGCCGTCAATTGTCACTTCCGCCTGGACCTTTTTTCCTTGCGGAAATCCGGGAGGCAACTGGAGTAAGTTGACCGCCAGCAAATCGTCCGGGCGTCCCTCCGGCTGCAACCACAGTTGGTAAAGAGACGAGACATCGTATGTATTCATGGGATACAAAACTGGGAATGCGCCGCGCGCAATGCCGCGCACGCGGACCCACTCGCCGCGATACGATTCCGGTTGGCGATGCAACTGCACGAAGCTCACGTCGAGCGGCTGCGGCAAACTTGCATCTTGTTCATCGGTCTTGCTCAGTACCGAGAGCGTTTGAAAGAAGGCCTCATGCTCGTCGCCGCCGCGCAGCACGGTGTTGTCCACCACGCTCGCAAAGAGTTCTCGCGGCAGCCCGGGTAGCAAGTGTTTCGGCGTGACGGCTTTGTTGCTACTGAGCCGTTGCATCCTCACCGCGTCCGGAACGTCGGTCGCCGGCGCGCTCGATAGCACAGAGTCGACCGGCTCGGTGGGAGCTTGGGACGGAGGTCCCGCCGCTTCTTCGCCGAACAACCAAGTCCATGATTGCTCGCGGCCGGCAAAGCGCATCAGCACGAGAACCAGTCCCAGCATGCCGAACAACGTCAACAACCGCCATTGCTCGCGGCGGGCGAGGTAGTTGCGCGTCGGACGCCGACCGTGGAATTGAAGCATGGCGCAATCATTACAGTCGGACCAGTTCAGCTCCGCGAAGCCAACGCCCGCGGACTTGCTACACTCGATTCTAGAACCCCCTCGGCGAAGCGACAACGCGGTAAGCGGAATTCAACTGCGCGGCAGGATGAGGCAGTTTGGCTCAAGTCAACGGCTATCGGGGCCGAATGAGCATCGCTGTCAGGTCGTCCTTCCCGGGAAAACGAGTCTTGGCCGCACCCCTTCGCAAGAAACCTCAGCCGGAGATCGCCAAACCCGCGGCGGAGCATCCGTGGTTGGCGTCGTTCATTGGCTATTTGACCAACGAATGCCATTTGGCCGAGAACACGGTGATGGCCTACCGTCGCGATTTGCGCCGGTTCTTCTCTTGGCTGGAACGGCGATCCGTGCTGGATTTAACGATTCAGCAACTCGCCGACTACGCCGCCTGGCTCGGAAGGCAGTCGCTCGCCCCGGCCAGCGTGGCGCGACACCTGGTTTCATTGAAAATCTTCTACCGCTACCTGCAGCTCGAAGGAGCGGTGCGCGATAACCTCGCCGAATTGCTGGGCAGCACCAAGCTCTGGCAACGCATCCCGCAGGTGCTGTCGCCGTCGGTCGTGAACGCGCTGCTGGAAACGCCGCTGGAGCGAGAACCCCATTGGCGGCGCGATCGCGCGATGTTGGAACTGCTTTACGCGACGGGCTGTCGCGCCTCGGAATTGTCCTCATTGCGACAGCGCGACGTGCATCTCAACGACGGATTTTGCATCTGCCACGGCAAGGGCGACAAGCAGCGGATCGTGCCCTTGGGTCGGCGCGCCGTCGAAGCGGTGCGGAATTATGTGGAAAAGGAACGTCCAACGAGCGCAGCCCGCGCGACATCGCCGCCCGAATGGCTGTTGCTTTCGTCGCGCGGACAGCACCTGGGCCGGGAGCGCATCTGGGAACTGGTAAAAAAATTCGTCGCCCGCGCCGGCGCTCCGAGCGACGTCAGCCCGCACACGCTTCGCCATAGCTTCGCCACGCACATGCTCGCTGGCGGCGCGGATCTACGCCAGGTGCAAGAACTGCTCGGACACGCCAGCATCGCGACCACGCAAATCTATACGCACGTGGATCACGAACGCTTGAAAGCGATCCACCGGAAGTTTCATCCGCGCGCGTAGCGCGAGTTTGAAGTTTTCAGTGTTCAGTTTTCAGTGTTCAGTGAGAACGTCGCTCGCGAAGAACGTTGTGGTACGGTCTCCCGACCGTACCACGGTTCGATTCGGAAACCGTTGCTCAACTGGCCAGTGATGCGGCTGGCCGGAAATGGAGACCTTCGGTCGGGCCAGTAGCACGGTCGGGAGACCGTGCTACAACGTGAGAGGGACCCTGCCACAACCAAACGGGGAGCGTCCAGTCCACTGAAAACTGAACACTGAAAACTTCAAACTCCCCGCGCTATACTTCCAGCGTGATCAGCGAGCGGAAGTCCGGATCGTCGCGCAAGGCGTCGAAGTCCGATTCTTGGGGAATCAGGTCGCGATAATCGGCGTCCAGTTCCAAGGCCCGGGCCAGGTATTCCAGCGTCCGTTCCTTGTTGCGGGCCAGGCTCCAGTAACACGACAGATTGTAGTGAATCAGCGCTTGGTCCGGCGCGGCTTCCAGCGCATGTTCCAACGACTCGATGGCCAAATCGAGACGCTGGATCCGCTTGTAGCACCAGCCCAACGCGAGCCAGACATGAATGTCGTTGGGATTCGTCTCGGACGCTGCGACCAACGGATAGATTGCCTCGACGTAACGTCCTAACGCCCGCAACGCGTAGCCTTGCAGGAGCGACAGCCGTCCGCATGACGGACCGGCGTCGTTGACGTCGTCCAGGACGTCGAGCGCATGTTGCGGCATGCCCAGTTCGAGGTAGCCCTCGGCCTGGCGGAGTCGCTGTTGCGTGCGTAAGCGATTGGCAAGCGTCATGCCGCGGCCCTCCCGTCGCTGGCGGCCGCCCATCACGAGGGTCAGCCACACCCGCTTTATTTTACTCAGCGGGCCAGCAATCGCCCAATCGAATTTGGGCGTGCGCCGCAGCGGTCAACGCTCTGGGAGCGCCGTGGCGGCGAAGAGAATCCGCGCTATTGGGTCGTAACGGCGATTCGCGGGGCCTTCGACGGGGACTCAGGCGACCGGCGCGGCCATTTCCTGGAAGCACTCGACGAGCGACTTGGCCGGCTTCGCCAGCTTCAACACGGGAGCGAATTCGGCGAAATCGTTGTCGACCTGTCCCAACATTTCCAACGTCGACGGACCGTTCGGCGCGAGGCTGCGATAGTAGTCGTCAAACTCGGCGCACTCGTACCAATTGGCGTCGGCGCCGGCCGGCAACATCGAGGACAAGGCCACGGAGACGCGAGCGGCGTCGCGCGGTTGTTCCTGCAGCAATTCGCTCAGGTGCGTGTGGCAGGCCACGAGTTGTACGAAGTCGGCCGGCAGATTCCATTGCTGGGCCATCTTCGCCGCGGCGTCGGCATGCGTCCAACCGAAGACCTGCATCTCGAAATCCGAAAGACGGATACGGCCGCCGTCGCGCTTGACGAGCAGTTTTTCGTAAACGCTGGAAAACTCCTTCGCCAGCAGCGGCACTGCCATGTCTTGCAGCAACGCCGCGGCAAACGGTTCTTCCGCGTCCTTCAATCCCAGCAGCTTCGCCATGTTGCGTGCGAATAAGCCGCGACGCAACGAATCTTGCCACAGCGATTTCAGATCGAACGGCCCGCACTTGGGGTTCGGCATCAGGCTGAACACCGCGCTCCAAAGCGCGAAGTTTTTGATCGTGCGGATGCCCACCATCGTGATGGCGTGCTTGACGTTCGAGATTTCGCGGGCGAACCCGAAGTAGGACGAATTCACGAACTTCAGCACCTGGCCGGTCAGACCGGGGTCGGCCTCGATGGGAACCGCGAATTCGTCGGGGCCGTTCTTGGGGTTCTGTGAAAGCTCCAGCAGGCTGATCGCGCTCTGCGGCAGAGCGGGGAGTTGAGCCGTGGCCAGGACCTTGTCTAGGTCGACCTTCGTGACGCCGTTTGCCTGGGTCATGGGGGAAGTTCCGCTTTCTTCCTTCAACACGTGGATCGGGGCATGGCGGCGCGGCAGTTCTCCTGCGCCTCGTTGAAAACCTAGGTCGAAACTCGGCGTCCGACAAGTTTTGACCTGCCACGAAGTTGCGGTGCGCGGCCGGGTTATGCCGCATCTGCGTCAGGGCACTTTCGGAGCGCTTCGCCCCAATCTCGCGATGTCGAAAAATCGCCACATGGATGCCACCTACGACGTGGCGATTTCGCGACAATCGCCAACTCCGCCGCTCTAGGAAAATCCACCCAACCTTTTGCTCTCACGAGGGTTCCGGCGAGATACCCGTGCCGCGACGTGGCCCGGCCCCGACTTTGCGATTGTTTCCCGCAACGTCGGTTGGCCTCATCGCTCCTCTCGTCGCGAGCTTCCACGTGCGGTTTGTCCTTCTTGTGATCGTGTTTCTCAGTTTCGCCGGTTGGACGCTCGCGCATTGGCCTCAGCCGGCGCAAATGAATGCCGAGCCGGGATTCACGTGGCGCCGCACCGAGGCCGGCTGGGAACGGATCGACCGCTGGCCCACCCACAAGGTCGAGCGTTTCCACGGCCAGCCGTTCCTGGTGGGCTCGTTCCAACTGGGCGTTTCGCTCTTGGCGCTGATGGCCGGCAATGACGCGGAACGCCGCCGGGCGCGGCGCGGCGTCCCGCAGGACCCTCATGATCGAGCGACACGGCCCGAACTGACCATCAACGGCCGCCACGCCGTCGAAGGGCTGGGGATTTCTTGACCCTGGCTGTCGATCGGAATAGAGTGAACGTGTAGTTCCGATCAGGGCGAAGTGACCTCGCGGGGGGCGAAATCATGTTGCGTACGGCGATTTGTGCGACATTGGCGGTGGCGGGTCTGAGCTTGTGTGCCGACGAGTGCTTTGCCCAGCGCAATAACGCGTATCGGCGGACCCAGAATTCGCTCTACAACCGCCCCACGGTGAGTCCCTACCTGAATCTGCTGCAGCCCCAGGGCGGCGGTTTGCCCAACTACCAGACTTTGGTCCGCCCGGCCGTCGAGCAACGACGGCAGAACCAGGACACGCAACGCCAGATTTCCCAACTGCAATCTTCCGTTGCTGCGTCGTCGGCCCAAGATCAGCGCGGCGAGACCACGTTTCGGCCGACGGGCCATCAGACTTCGTTCAGTCCAGCTTATGGGAACCGCACTGGTTTCTTTTACTCGCATTACTATCCCACGCTGAATGGGCGGCGCTAGCGTTTGTCGGCGAGTTGCATCGAACTCGTCCGTCGACCCAAAAGCGTCCGCGCCGGAAGTGCGCTGGCAATAGAGTCGGTCGCGAATCTCTCCGGGCGCTCACGCTTCCGGCTCCAAGAGCTACGAGGAAGCGTCGCTTTCTTGGCGTTTTACGCGTGGCAGGGTGGAGTTTCCGCGGGCGGGCAAATAAAATCGGGTGCCGGTCGCCTTGCGCGCCTTGGTTCCCGCCTTCGCCCATTCCTTCCCGGAAATCTGCCGCCCACCATGAGAGCCACCTATCTGTTCGTCCTGGCAGCGTGTCTGGCGTTGCCGCGATTCGCCGCCGCCCAGGACGAGGCCTCCGGCAACGTCATTGTGCCCAAAGATTTTCGGCTGGAGCTGCTGTACACGGTTCCGCAGGACGAAGAAGGCTCCTGGGTGTCGATGTGCGTCGACCCCAAAGGGCGACTGATCGTCGGAGATCAATACGGCAAACTGTACCGCGTCACGCCGCCAGCGATCGGTCAACAAGGCGAGATCAAGTTGGAGCCGATCGACCTGGAAGTCGGCGGCGCGCATGGGCTGCTCTACGCCTTCGACAGCCTGTACATCATGGTCAACGACACCGACCAGCAGCACGGGCTTTATCGCGCGCGCGATACCGACGGCGACGACAAGTATGATGAAATCAAGCTCCTCCGCGCGTTGGAAGCCGGCGGCGAGCACGGCGCGCATTCGATGGTCGTCACGCCCGACGGAAAATCGCTCGCCATCGTGGTCGGCAATCAGAGCAAGATCACCGAGTTCGCCAAGTCGCGCGTGCCGAACAACTGGGGCGAAGACAATCTGATCACGCGGATCCCCACCGGGTTCATGGACGGCTCGATGGCGCCGCAAGGTTGGATCGCCACCTGCGACCCGAACGGCGAGAACTGGGAACTGCTCGCGGTCGGTTTCCGCAATCAATTCGATCTGGCCTACAATCATCAAGGCGAACTCTTCACCTACGACGCCGACATGGAATGGGACATCGGCGTCCCCTGGTATCGCCCGACACGGATCAATCACGTCACCAGCGGCGCGGAATACGGCTTTCGCAACGGGTCCGGCAAGTGGCCCGAGCATTACATCGACAGTCTCGGCACGATCGTCGACATCGGACCCGGCTCGCCCACCGGCATCACGTTCGGCTACGGCGCAAAGTTCCCCGCGAAGTATCAGGAAGCCCTGTTCATCAACGATTGGAGCTTCGGCAAACTCCGCGCGGTGCATCTCAAGCCGCAAGGCAGCAGCTACGTCGCGGAATCGGAGGAGTTCATCAGCGGCCAACCGTTGGCGCTCACCGACGTCATCATCAACCCGCACGACGGCGCGATGTATTTTGCCGTCGGCGGACGGCGGACGCAGTCGGCGCTGTACCGCGTGACTTACACCGGCGGCGAGTCCACAGCGCCCGCGCCGGAAAACAACGAATTCGCGGCGGAACGCGCACTGCGACAAAAGCTCGAAGCCTTCCACGGCCATGCCGATCCGACGGCCGTCGAAACGGTCTGGCCGTACCTGGCCAGCGAAGACCGGGCGATTCGTTACGCGGCGCGGCTTGCGCTGGAGTGGCAGGATCCAGGCCAATGGATCGTGAAGGCGTTCAATGAAAAGAATCCACGCATTGCGATTCCGGCGTTGGTGGCGGCAGCGCGCGTGAGCGGACGAGACGAAATCCATCGAGCGCCTGGCGCCGGCGATAAGAACGAGTTTGTGCGCAAGGACTTCATTGGAGCGCACCTAGAGTTGTCGATGCAACGGCTGAGTACGGCGGATCGACTCGATTGGTATCGCGCGCTCGCGCTGACCTTCACTCGACTGGGCTATCCGCCGGAAGGCACGCGTCAAGTACTGGCTGGCCGCTTGTCCGCACAGTTCCCCGCCGAAAGCCGCGAGCTGAACTCGGAGCTGGCTCAACTGCTCGTCTACTTACAAGCGCCGGAAGCGGCCGAAAAGATTGTGAAGGCCATGCTGGAAGCGCCGACGCAGGAAGAGCAGATCGACTACGCGTTGTCGCTGCGGGCGCTCAAAGTCGGTTGGACGCCGGCGCTGCGGGAAGAGTATTTCTCCTGGTTCGTCACGAAAGCGGTGGCTTATCGCGGCGGCAATACGTTCAAGGGCTCGTTGAAGACGATCCGCGAACAAGCGCTGGCGAACTTGACGGACGCAGAGAAGGCGGCGCTGAAGCCGATTCTCGATCAGACGCCAAAGGAAACTTCGCCGCAAGAATTGCTCGCAGCGCGCAAGTTCGTACGGAAATATTCGCTCGACGAACTGGTTCCACTCGTGCAGTCCGGATTTCAAGGCGGCCGGAACTACGATCGCGGCCGCGCGATCTACGGCGCCGTGGCCTGCGCCGCTTGCCACCGCTTCGAACACGACGGCGGTTCCGTCGGCCCCGATTTGACCTCCGTCGCCGGGCGTTTCAGCGCGAAGGACGTGCTGGAATCGATCGTCGATCCCAACAAGACGATCAGCGATCAATACGCGGCGATCACCATTGAAACCAAGGCCGGCAAGACCGTGACCGGCCGCGTGGCGAATCTTTCCGGCGATTCGCTCAACATTGTCGAAAATATGCTCGATCCGGGAAATATGACGAACGTGGACCGCGGCGACGTCGAAGCGATGGAAATGTCCAAAGTCTCGATGATGCCGGAAGGCCTGCTGAACACGCTCCAAGAAGACGAGATTCAGGACCTGATCGCCTACCTACTCGCCCGCGGCAACCGCGACCACGCGATGTTTCAGAAAACCGACGGAAAGTGAACCGCGAAAGACGCGAACAGGGCGCGAAAGAAATACGGAAGGCGTAGTGTCCACGGAATACACGGAAGGACACGGAAAAGGAATGAGAGTTGGATTTCTTCCGTGTCCTTCCGTGTATTCCGTGGACCAAAACTGTTCTGCATTTTCTTTTCGCGCCATTTCGCGTCTTTCGCGGTTAACCAAGGACTATCGTGATGCCCAGGATGGCTGGCGAGGAGCGGGTGGAGGAGCGGCCGCTAGCGGTGAAGCGGCGTGGCGATCTCGTGGCGCGCTCCGTCGCGCGGCGGCAGGGCATGACCGTGGTCGTTAAGGATCCGATTTCGCTGCGCTATTTTGAACTCGGCCTGGAAGAGGCTTGGCTCTGGGAGCGGCTCGACGGGGAGCGCAGTCTCGGACAGCTTTGCCGGGAATTCGAGCTGCAGTTCGCGCCGCGGCGGATCGAGCCCGCGCAACTCGAAGCGCTCGTGCGTCGCTTACGGGCTGACAATCTGGTGCTCGCGCCGGGCGTGGAACAGGCCGAGGTGCTATGGGAAGAAGCCCAACGTCGTGCGCGCCGCCAATGCATCTCCGCATTGCTGCAACCCTGGGCGATTCGCTTCCGCGGCATTGATCCTGCACGATTGTTGGAGTCGCTCTATCCCTGGATGCGCTGGGCCTTCACGCCGACGGCGCTCGCGGTTGGCGCGGCGCTCGTGATTTGCGCGGCTCTTTTGGCGATCACGCGCTTCGATCAACTCACCGCGAAACTGCCGCCGCTCGAGGCGTTTCTGCGTCTGGAGAACGCCATTTGGATTGTCTTGGCGTTGAGCCTCGTCAAAGTATTGCATGAATTGGGACACGGGCTCGTCGGGCGACATTTCGGCGTCCGTTGCCATGAACTCGGCGTGATGTTGCTGGCTGGCGTGCCGTGTTTGTATTGCAACGTGACCGACGCCTGGACGTTGTCGGACAAGTGGCAACGCGCCGCGATCGGCGCCGCGGGCATCGCCGTGGAATTGCTGTTGGCCTCGCTCGCGCTCTTTCTCTGGTGGTTCAGCGCACCGGGCCCACTCAACTCGCTATGCTTGAGCGTATTGCTGGTGTGCTCAATCGGCACGCTCGTCTTTAACGGAAATCCCTTGCTGCGCTACGACGGCTACTACGTGCTGTCCGACCTCGTCGCGACGCCCAACCTGCGCGACGAAGCATTCGCGCGCGTCGAGGAACAACTGCTCGCCGTATTCGCAGGCGTCGCGCCGCGCGAGCATTTCGCCCTGGGACTACCGCGCTGGCTGAGCGGCTATGCGATCGCGTCGCTGGCTTATTCGGTCGCAGTGCTCGGCGGCCTGGCCTGGTTTTGTTACCAGTGGCTGCGCCCCTGGGGCGCGGGGCCGCTCGTGGCGATGGCGGCCGTCGCCTGCGCCGCCGGCATGGTCACTCCGTCGGCGATGCGCATGGCGCGCGCTGCGCGCTTGGAATCGCTCTCCGGCGAACCGGTCTGGCGGCGACTGGCGTGGCGTGGCGGCGCATCGTTCGCGCTCTTGGCGGCGTTGGCGTTCATCCCGCTGCCCAGCCGCGTGCAAGCGCCCGGCGTGATCATGCCGCGCGCGAGTCGGCAGTTGTATGTGCTGGTCGAAGGCTCGCTCGCGGAAGCCCTCCCGGCCGGAACCACCGTGCGCGAGGGGGAGACCGTCGCGCGGCTCGTCAATCATCGTTTGCTTGAAGAAGCAGCCCGGCTACTGGGCGAGCAGCGGTATCGCGCATTACACGTGGCGCATCTCGAACAGTTCAGCGTCCGCGATGACGACGCCTCGCTCCGACTGCCAGCCGCGCGTGAGGCTCTTGTCGACACCGACGAACGCCTGCGGAACTGCCGCCTGGAACTCGCGCGACTGGAAATCAAAGCGCCCATCGACGGCGTGTTGTTGCCCGCCGCGCGCGTCGATCCAGCCGTTGGCCCTCATGAATTGCCCACCTGGTCCGGCTCGCCGCTGGAGCCGTCGAACATTGGCGCCACGCTTTTGCCCGAGACGGTGATCGGCAGCGTGGGCGATCCAAGCCACGTCGACGTTTTGCTGGCGTGCGACGAAGCCGACGTGACCCGCGTCGCCGTCGGGCAAACCGCCACAGTCGTGAGCGACCAGTCCCGCGGCACGGCAGTTGCCGCCCGTGTGACCGAGATCACGCCCCTCGACATGGAAACCGCCCCGCCGGAACTCACCGCCCGCGGCCTCCTTCCCACACGCCGCGACGGCCCGATCTCCGAGGCCGCCCCGCTGGAAACGCTCTACCAGGTCCGCCTGGAACTCGCAGCCCGGCCCCCTGGTACGCTCGTCGGCGGCGCCGCCCGCGCGTCGATCCAGGTAGCGCCGGAATCGCTATTCACGCGCACGCAACGATTTCTGGCGCAGACGTTCGGCAATGGCAGTTGAAACAAACGATGGGTGCCTGGGGCTGGGGCATTCTCATGGACAGCTGACCTCCATCGAGCTGGAGCATCGTTTGACTCATCAACATCGTGAAGCGAAGCCCCAGTGAGTTGGACGATTGTGGCAGCTCCTCTTATGCCGCTGTCCCAGGTACCCCGCGCTGAATCAATAAAAAAAACCCCGCGGCGAAGTGCATCGCCGCGGGGTTTGAATTTCTCTGCGAACACTGCGTCAAACGCTTAGCTCGCGTCCGACGCTCCGGTCGCTCCGGCGCCAACTGGCTCGCCTTCTTGGGAGTTGAGTCCCTCGAAGAACAGTTGCTTCTTGCCGGCCACTTCCTTGATTTCGACGCGGATCATGTCCTTGCCTTTGAACTCGCCCTTGAGGAGCTCCTCGGAGAGCGGGTCTTCGATGAAGTTCTCGATCGCCCGGCGTAGCGGACGTGCGCCAAAGTCCAGGTCGGAACCCTTCTTGACGATGAACTCTCTGGCCTGGTCCGTGAGTACGAGCTTGAGGCCGCGCTCGGCGAGCCGGTCGCGCACCTTGCTCAGTTCCAAGTCGACCACTTGCTTCAAGTCCTCATTCGAGAGGTGACGGAAGACGATCAAATCGTCGACGCGGCCGAGGAACTCGGGCCGGAAGACCTTTTCGATCTCGTCCTTCACGCGGCTCTTCATGCTGTCGTAGTTGCCGTCCTTGTCCGGCGAGCCGAAGCCGAACTGGGCTTCGTTCTTGATCGCGCCGGCGCCGGCGTTCGTCGTCATGATGATGATCGTGTTGCGGAAGTCGACGTTCCGACCGAAGCTGTCGGTCAGGCGGCCTTCTTCCATGATCTGCAACAACATATTGTAGACGTCCGGGTGCGCCTTCTCGATTTCGTCCAACAGCACCACGGCGTACGGACGGCGACGGATCTTTTCCGTCAACTGGCCGCCTTCCTCGAAGCCGACGTAGCCCGGCGGGGCGCCGATCAGTCGGCTGACGTTGTGCTTCTCCATGTACTCGGACATGTCGATCTGGATCAGCGCGTCGGAATCGCCGAACATGAACTCGGCGAGCGCCTTCGCCAGCAACGTCTTCCCGACACCCGTGGGGCCGGCGAAGATGAAGCAACCGGTCGGGCGCTTCGGATCTTTCAAACCGCTCCGGCTGCGCCGCACGGCCTTCGAGATCGACTTGATCGCCTCGTCCTGGCTGATGACCCGCTTGTGCAGGTCGTGCTCCATCTCCATCAGGCGCTTGGAGTCCTCGGTGCTCATCCGCGTGAGCGGAATGCCCGTCATCTTGGAGACCACCTCGGCGATGACCTCTTCGTCGACGACGCCGTCGGTCTCGCGCGATTTCTCGCGCCAGTCCTTGGTGAGGTTTTGCTTCTTCTTCTTGAGCTTATCGGCCGAGTCGCGCAGTTGCGCGGCCTTTTCGAAGTCCTGGTTGGCGACCGCCTCTTCCTTTTCCTTGTTGAGGCGCTCGACTTCCTCGTCGAGTTCCTTCAAATCGGGCGGACGAGTCATCGCCTTGAGCCGTACGCGTGCGCCGGCTTCGTCGATCACGTCGATTGCCTTATCCGGGAGGCAGCGTCCGGTCACATAACGGCTCGACAACTCGACGGCCGCTTCGAGGGCGTCGTCGGTGATCTGCACGCGGTGATGCGTTTCGTAACGATCGCGGAGCCCCTTGAGGATCTCCACCGTTTCCGGCTTGCTGGACGGCTCGACCATGACTTCCTGGAAGCGGCGAGCCAGCGCGCTGTCCTTTTCGATGTACTTGCGGTACTCGTCCAGCGTCGTCGCGCCGATGCATTGGATTTCGCCGCGAGCCAACGCGGGCTTGAGCACGTTCGAGGCGTCGATCGCCCCTTCCGCGCCGCCGGCGCCGACCAGGGTGTGCAATTCGTCGATGAACAAGATCGTGTTCTTCGCGCGGCGAACTTCGTTCATCACCGCCTTGATCCGCTCTTCGAACTGACCGCGGTATTTAGTGCCGGCAACCATCATCGCCAGGTCCAAGACCACGATGCGGCGATCGGCGAGCAATTCCGGGACATTTCCGTCGATCACGCGTTGCGCGAAGCCTTCGACGATGGCCGTCTTGCCGACGCCCGCTTCGCCCAGCAGCACCGGGTTGTTCTTGGTGCGGCGACAGAGGACTTGAATGGCGCGTTCGATTTCCTTTTCGCGGCCGATCACCGGATCGAGCTTGCCTTGTCGGGCCAACTCGGTGAGATCGCGGCCGAAGCTATCGAGCGCTGGGGTTTTCGATTTGCCGGAGCGGGTCGTGGTCTCGCCACCGCCGGTGGCGCCGGCAGCACCGCCTCCGCCTCCGCCGCTCGGTTGACGCTCGCCCCCTTCGCTTCCCTCGATGCCGTGGCCGAGTAGGTTCAAGACTTCCTCGCGGACTTCTTCGAGTTTCAGCCCAAGGTTCATCAACACCTGGGCGGCGACCCCCTCATGCTCGCGCAGCAGGCCGAGCAGTATATGCTCGGTACCCACGTAGTTGTGATTCAGATTGCGCGCCTCTTCCATGGCGTACTCAATCACCTTCTTGGCGCGCGGCGTTTGCGGCAGCTTGCCCATGGTGACCATGTCGGGTCCGCTCTGGACGAGCTTCTCGACTTCCAGACGGATCTTGCGCAGATCGACGTCCAGATTCTTGAGCACATTCGCGGCAACGCCGCTCCCCTCCTTGATGAGTCCCAGCAGCACGTGCTCGGTGCCGATGTATTCGTGGTTGAACCGCTGAGCCTCCTGATTGGCAAGCTGCATCACTTTGCGGGCGCGGTCAGTAAAGCGTTCGTACATCCGTCTTGTTCTCCCGGTAGCAACTCCGACGTCGACTGTTCCCAATCGACCGCCAGAAGGTCAGGTATCGCGACTGCTGCTCCCTCGTCAGAAATCCCGCCGACAGCGTCTACTCTCTACGCGGCGTTCTTTTCGTGCTGAGCCGAATCGATCGGCTGTGCTTCGCGGCCCAGCTCTTCGTCGGTGGTGATCCGCTCGCGTTCTCGTTCAATCTCAAACTGCCATTTTGTCGCGGCGTCTGTGCGGCTGAGCACATCGAGCAAACGCCGTGCCTCCACTCTTTTGCCGGTTCGACGGAGGATTGAAACGCGTAATAGCCGCGCTTCCACGTCGTGCGGCGCCGCCCTCAGCAGCCGGGCCACCTGACGTTCCGCCTCGAACCAGTTCCCTCGTAAGTATTCGGTCATGGCGAGGGGAAACAAGTCCCCCGCCGGCGTGGCGGCCTGAGGCTTCGGCTGACGCCTTCCAGCGGCGACCCACCACAGCAACGAACCGCCCCACACGAGCCCCACGCCCGACCACCATAAGGCGGCCACGCGCGGCTCCCAAATCTCGGTCCAAACAAGAGATGTGGCAAGTACGAAATCCAGCAGAACGGCAAATCCGATCGCCGCCGCCAGCCCGGCGAAACGGCCGTGCAGCCACAATTGCGGCAATCCCGGCCAAAGGCCGAGCCACAACGGCAAACGGGGCGCAGGCGTCCTTGCCTCGGGCATCCTCGAGCACGGCCGCCACCGGCCGTCTCCTCAAAAAGCGTCAACCAGCCACACCGCCGGAATCTTACCCCTCGATAACAGACCCAGCAAGGCAAAACTCGGTTGTATAAGGGGTTAGATGCCGGGGATGGTCGAGGAAGGACAAAAGGGGTGGGAGTTGGAAGTTTTCAGTGTCTTGAAACTGGCTTGTTCAATAGCAACCTACTGAAAACTGAACACTGAAAACTTCCAGCTCCCTCCGGACCTTGGGATCAACCCGGTTAAATGGCAGAATGGGCAGGATATGAAACTCCCGTTTACACCGGCGGTGGAGCGAGCACTCGATTTAGCGGCGGAAT
>JAWXBP010000091.1 GCA_034440135.1 Planctomycetia bacterium | reverse complement strand
CTCGGTCACGAATCCGCGGAAGGGAACATGAGCACTACACTTTTCGACCGACCATCGGTAACCCGCCAAGCGCTGCACTCTTCGAGCGCCGTTTACAACGGGTACATCGTTAGGATTCGCTTGATTCAGTTTCTGAAGGATCTGCACGGCAGCAGCATCCTCAGCTTGGCGCGAGTACCGATGCGCAAGCGCGAAGGCCTGATTGAAACCCAACAATCGCTTCCTGCCCTGCAACTCGATGGCAAGCCGAAACTGCTTTTCACTACTTCCATTGCCCGTCAATTTGATTGGCATATGCCACCTCGTGTTCTTGATCAGTGTGCCGTGAGGACGAGTCGCATCAACTACTTCACAATGTCGCCTTGAATCAGGAGTGCGCATCGAGCACGGTCGTCGCTCGCGCTGGATTCTGACACTGAGCATAAGCGTTGCCGTGCGCATCGGGCGACGTGCGGCGCTCGCCGGCACCGGCGAATGGACAATCCCCACGCGTAACGCGCTTCCTCGGACAGTGTCATCTGCTCGAGGACATCGCCCAGAAACAAGGCGACGGTTGGCAGATCTGACCTGAGGCATGCGGTCTCGGCAAATAGATTCGCGGCCTCAGTAACGCGTCCCTCAGCGCGGGCCGCGAATGCGCGCGCCAATCGATCGACCGCAGAAGTGCCTGCTGTGCCCTCGAGCGTTGAGGCGACGACTTCGCGGCTGTCAGCAAGCTTGCCCAGTGACGCCAGACAACAGGCGATCATCAACTGTAAAGGGCGATCGTTCGCGCATGATTCGCGAAGGCGGCGGAACACGTCTAAAGCCGCGGACACGCGCTGCTGACGAAGAAGTTGATAGCCTTGCGCGAACAAGTCCGCGAACTTCGTTCCATTCGACCCCGCGAAACGCGACGCCGGTTGAATACCGTGTCGATGATCCCAACGCGTATGTCGTTTGCAAATGTTCATTGTGAATCTCCTGTGGATGGATGTCGCGGTCTCCGTAGTTGAGGATTCTTTGCCTACCGAAGCCTACAACGGGCAGTCGGCGAAAACCTGCGGCCGCGTCGTGCGTGGGAACAAGCGAAGCGAGGGCAAAGGCCGATGGTCCTCCTGTTCGTTCGAATCGGCGCTAAACTCGCCTTGCCTGGTACTCGGGCTTGATGCCGCGAAAGGCCCCACGACCTCTTCCTTTGCCACGCAGACGACGCCGTTTTCGGAATACGTGTGGGAATGGTCCGTTCGCGGCGATCGTCCGTCAATAATGGCCGCAGCTAGAACCTGCACGTGCTTGTCAAGAATCGCTCGACGGACGATTGCTCCGGGGCCGACGTGCACTCCATCCATCAAGATCGAGTCCTCGACCACGGCGCCCGGAGCGATGCGACATCCCCTGCCAATAATCGAACCGGACACGTGAGAGGCGTCAATGATGGAACCGGCGCAAAACACATTCGGCCGCGATGCGACATCTCGTCCGCCGACAGCAGTCGCGACGCGCGGAGGCGGCAGGCTGGGCTCGAAAGTGCGCAGCGGCCAACGCTCGTCGTAAAGATTGAGCGGGGGCTCCCGGTTCAGCAACTCCATGCTGGCCTGATAGTATGCGTCCAACGTGCCGACGTCGCGCCAATACGGGCGATCGCTGGCGACGCCCTCGAAGGTGTGCGCCATGGCTTGGCCGCGCGAAATAATTGACGGCAACAGGTGATGCCCAAAGTCTGGGCCGCCGGCTGATGGCGCAGCGTTTACCTGCAGCGCCTGCCGGAGGAAATCAGTCGAAAAGACGTAGATTCCCATGGAAGCGCGGCATGTTCCGGGCTTCCCCGGAATGGATTTCGGATTGGCGGGTTTCTCCTGAAATCCCACGATTCGATGCTGATCGTCGATCTCCATCACGCCGAACTGACCAGCCGCCTCCGTGTCCGGAACCTCCAGGCACGCCACGGTGGCTGGCCGTCCGTGCTGTTCGTGGAACTGGAGCATCAATCGGTAGTCCATCTTGTACACGTGATCGCCTGCCAGGATTAAGACGCGTTTGGCGCCCATCCGCTCGATCGAGTACAAGTTCTGGAACACCGCGTCGGCTGTGCCACGATACCAGTCATCGCAGACGCGCTGCTGGGGCGGGATCAATTCCAGGCACTCACCCAATCCGGCTTGGAAGTAGCGGCCCCAGCCTGAATGAATGTGGCGATCCAGGCTCGCTGACTTGTATTGCGTCAGCACGAGCACTTGTCTCAAGCCACTATTCAGGCAATTCGACAGTGTGAACTCGATGATGCGATAGGGGCCGGCGAATGGCACCGCCGGCTTGGCACGATCGCGCGAAAGTGGATCCAGGCGCTTCCCGCGCCCGCCCGCCAGAATGATGGCCAATGTGTCAGTCATTTCGATCCTCCGGTTTTCTGAAAACGTCTTGTTCGCGGTCTGCCGGGACGAGCCAACGCCTAGTGGCTCGAAGCGCTCTCCCTATCGTCGTCGTTCTTGCGGGTTGTTTGTCTGTCCAAGGGCAACTCTGAACGCCGCACAGGGATTTCACGCGGAGCGGCGATTCCCAACTTCACCCGGTCCCCATGCACATGGAGCACAACCACTTCGATGTCGCCACCGACACAGATGGTTTCCCCGTGCCGTCGTGAAAGCACTAACATGGCGTCCCTCCTGTGAAATTCGCTGACGCGAGGCGGAGGTCACCGCCTCGTTGAATCCGACGGCGACCAACCAAGAAGCATCGAAGCTTCCGTGCCGATCACTATCCATTGCCTACTATGCATCTTTGCTTCTGGCAACCCGGATCGCGCATGTGATGCTAGGTTATTGATGGCAAACAACTTGCGAAAACACGCGGAATCGACGTCTGCGCCAGGTCGCCGAAGGTATTTGCACCATTTTTGATTGTACACTATGCTCTTAAGGCTGCATTTGCTCATTGACGAGGCTCATTGACGAGGTTGTTGCATGCTTTCCACCGAAGATCAGATGATCGTCGCCCTGCGAAGGATCAGCCAGGCAGTGGATCAGTACTCCCGCAAACTGTGGCAGGAATTCGGGCTCACGGGGCCGCAATTGGCAATCCTGCGGGAGCTATTGAGAGCAGAAAACGTCTCGCCCGGTACCTTGGCGAAGGCAATGCACTTGAGCCAGCCGACCGTGACCGGAATCCTCACGCGACTTGAGTCCAGCGGATTGATCGTGCGTCGGCGATCTGACACCGACCGAAGAATTGTGATTGCGGTCGCGACAGATGAGGGTAAGCGAGTGGCCGACGCCGCGCCACCTCTGCTTCGGGACCGGTTTCGGAAAGAATTAAAGCTACTGCCGGAATGGCAGCAAACCGAACTTCTGGCGGCATTGCAGCGAGTAGCTATGATGATGCAAGCACCGGATGCCGATCTGCCACCATTGCTGTACCTTGAAGGCGCCGATGTCGTCGAGAACGTAAACGGTTCGCGTGGGCGTGCTCCGAAGCGACGACAGTCCGCATTCGCGAAGATCGCTAGCGATCAAGAGAATACAAGCGGCGTCGTTCCGACCTAGGCGTTGAATACATGGATGTGGAGGCGCATCGCGTCGCATTCCGTGGCCATGCGACGACCACTCTGGTGACGCGACAGCTTGAACGAGGGAGCTTGTGGAAAGCAGTGCGGTCTTAACCACTCTGGCGGCCTGCGTGGCCCTTGGCGCATTGGCGCAAGGATTGGCCTCGGTAAGTCGATTGCCGGCAATCGTATTTTTGTTGCTCCTCGGAATGATCGCGGGTCCGCATGGGATCGGCCTGATCAATCCGTCGAGCTTGCACGAAGGATTGCCGGTACTCACGGCGATCTTCGTGTCGATCATTCTTTTTGAAGGAGGCCTGACGCTCCGGCCGCAGGTGTTGCGCGAAGCGATCAAGCCGGTTCGTCGCCTTGTAACCATTGGACTTTGCGTCACCTTGTTCGGAGGGGCGGTCGCAGCTCATTTTCTGCTGTATGTTCCCTGGCCCGAGGCGTTCTTGTTCGCGTCGCTGATCGTGGTCACTGGTCCAACCGTGATTACGCCAATCCTGCGCCGTATCCGCCTCAAGCCGCGAGTCCACGGAATTCTCAAGTCCGAGGCGATTATCATCGACCCTATCGGCGCCAACATTGCCGTGGTGTTGCTGCAATACGTTCTCGCGTACTACGAAGAGCGGGCAAGTTGGCAGAGCGCGGTTTGGGCCATGACGTTGCGAGCCACAACAGGGATCGTGATCGGCGGCGGCTTGGCATTGGCAGCAGCGTTTGTCCTCCGTTTAAGATTCTTTCAGCATCGCGATCAGATCGCTTTGGTTAATCTGGTATCACTAGCGACTGCGCTGCTGTCGTTCGCCGTTTCAGAATCGCTTTACCATGAATCCGGCGTTATGGCCGCCACGGTCGCAGGACTGACATTAGGCGCACTGCCAATTCCTTTTCGAGAAGAGTTGGAGCACTTCAAAGAGCAGTTGACGGTCTTGGGCGTTTCGTTGCTCTTTCTGTTGCTTGCCGCTAACGTTGCCCCTGGCATGATCTGGCGGATCGGCTGGGGCGAAGTGCTACTCTTGGCGAGCCTCATCTTCGTCGTTCGCCCTTTGGCGGTGTGGGCGTCCACGTTCGGCGAAGGTCTCGATTGGCGTTCCTGGATGTTCGTGAGCCTGATCGCGCCGCGCGGCATCGTTGCGGCCGCCATGGCCGCGCATGTGGCGGATCAATTGCATCCGCTACGCGCTGATTCCGCAGAGTTGATTGAATCGCTGGTGTTCCTGACCATCGCCGCCACGGTCCTGCTGCAAGGCTGCTGGGCCGGCACATTGGCTCGGGCCCTGGATCAGATTGAATTCGACCCGCCAGGAGTCTTAATCGTTGGCGTGAATGAGCTGTCGTTGACGCTGGCCGAACAGCTCACTGCCGCCGGGACTAAGACGACCTACATGGACAACAGCCGATGGAATGCAGGATTCGCCCGCCGTAGGTGTCACACGGTCGTGCAGGGTGATGCGACGCAAGAGCAGAGTTATGAGGACTTGGATTGGTCCGAGCTTGGCTGGTGCGTGGCAATGACCGGAAATGACGCGCTGAATACGCTCGTTTGTGATGCGGCCAAGGTTTGGTTCTTTGACGAGCAGGTCTTACAAGTGGTGGCAAAACCAGATGATATTCGAAATGCCACTGGAGTAAGACTCTCAGGCCGTCGCGCCATGGCCAGCAATACGCCGCATGCGGTCATCTGCTCGATGTTATCGGCGGGGCGATTGCGGATCGTCGAGCGAAGCGACGGCGAGGACTCCACGCCTAAGTCAGGGCGCAAGGTGGTCGTGCCATTGCTGGAGAGAGACGAACTCGGCGTACGCGTTCATACGTCGAAATCGGCTGAATCGACTGTGACGACCGTTATGGAGTTAGTCGAGGCGGACGACGAGGAGCCCGCAAGTCGGGCAAATGCAGAGCGTGTTCAGCCGGAGCCGTACTCAATCGTGCAGGAGCGACTCACGCAAGTAACGTTGGTATCGCTTAGCGAGGTTGGTTGTGATGCATCATGAAAGCGATTTTGGAACCAGGTCCATCGACGATGCCAAGGCAAGATTAAACATCAAGCGTCTGGCATTGCAGATCCACGATGCGAGTTTGCCTGCGACCCCCGATGAGGACGTCGGCCGAGGTTCGCCTTACAGCTATGGCGCGGAACAGTTCTTCACGTTCATCGCCGGCCTGGGTTTCGACACCATTCAATTCGGTCCGCACGGCATGACGGGGCGAGGCAATGCCTCGCCTTACGACGGCACGATTTTTTCTCGCAATCCGCTCAATTTGCCTCTCGCCCGCCTGGTCGATGAGGGACGACTGCCGCGAGCCAGTTTCCGTGACGTCGTGGCGTCGCTTCACGCATGTGGAAGAACCCCCGCATATTCAGCGTTGTACGATGCGTTTGAATCCGCCCAGCGTGAGATCGTCGCCGCCGCGTCGTCCGCTGACCGCGCTGCCTCGGGCGACTTTCTGTTCGCGAACGCAGAGTGGTTGCTGCCCGACGCGATCTACGCGGTTCTGAGCCGAATTCATGGCCGCCCGTCTTGGCGAGATTGGGGCGGTTCTACGCAGGGCGTCTTGGATCAGCGATTGTACCATCCAGAATCGGGAGCCGCGTCCGCCGCCGCTCGAAGGATCGATTCCCTTCGCGCGGAATATCAACGCGAAATTGAAAACTACGCGCTCATTCAATTCATCCTTGACACGCAGCATCAAGGCCTGCGAGATCGTCTGCACACGTTGCGGCTGGAAGTGTTCGCAGACCTGCAAGTTGGCCTGTCACTCCAGGACACTTGGGCCTATCAAGGGCTGTTCCTGCCGGGTTACCGGTTGGGAGCACCCCCGAGTCGCACGAATCCTTTGGGACAACCCTGGGGATATCCCGTCTTCGATCCGAACCAATATGGATCAGCCGATGCTCCCGGACCCGTGCTGAACTTCGTGCGGGCGCGCATCCGCAAGGCCGTCGCGGAATCTGACGGCGTGCGCATCGATCACCCTCACGGTTGGATCGATCCGTGGGTCTACGGCGACGACGACCTTGACCCCTTTCATGCGGTTCGGCAGGGAGCGAGATTGTTTTCCACGCCGAACGATCCAAGGCATCCGCAACTTGCGCAGTTCTCGATCGCCAGGATCGACCAACTCGCTCGCGAGGAGCCAGAGTTTGGAGAAGAACGTGTTCGCGACCTGGATCGAACGCAAGTCGCCCGCTACTCCGCGCTGATCGATGAAGTTGTCGCGGCATCGCGCGTATCAGACAGTGCAAGTGAATCGGTCGCCTGCGAAGTGTTGAGCACGCTCCCTAGGCCGGTTGCCGAGGTGTTGCGTCGCCACCGACTAGGGCGTTTCCGCGTCGTGCAGAAGATCAATCTGAACGACCGCACGGACGTTTATCGCATCGAGCATGCCCGGCCTGAGGACTGGGTTATGCTGGGAACCCACGATTCGCCGCCAATTTGGTTGCTGGCAAATGCTTGGTGCGTCACGGAGCAGGGAGCGGCCTGGCGCCAGTACGCTACTCAGCGACTCGGCTCCGATTGGGATCCGACTTCAGCGCCGGAGGAAATGGTGAACGAGTCGGGCGCGCTTGTGAATTGCGTCTTCTCAGCAATGCTGACCGGCGAGGCGAGGCATGTATTGGTGTTTTTCGCGGATCTGTTCGGCTTGACGCGTCGCTACAACGAACCCGGATTGGTCAACGACGTTAATTGGACGCTGCACGCACCGTCGGACTTCGCGGCGGAATACGCGAGACGACTTGCCAAAGGCGAAGCGCTCGATTTGAAACAGCACTTCGAGCTGGCAGCGAAGTGCAGTTCAGTGCGGCGGTAGACGGCCGCGGTACGAATGTAATCGCAGGTCGCAAACTGTGTCGCCAGATCGTTGCACTTAAAATCATTTCTTCTGCAACGTATAATCCTGGCAACAAATGCTCTCGTGCAGGAGATGGGAGTGTCCGAGAATCGAAATGGGGGCGATTCAAAGTTTGAGCGCCGCATGTTGGCGGCGCTGCGACGCATCGTTCATGCCATCGATCTGCACTCGCGCGAGCTGTTGGAGCAGTTCGAAGTGACCGCCCCGCAGCTGGTGTGCTTGCACGTGTTGGCTGGCGACGGAGAGCTAAGTTCTCGCGCTTTGGCCGCGAAGGTTCACGTAAACCCCAGTACGATCGTCGGTATCCTTGATCGACTGCAGAAGAAAGGCTTCGTTCAACGTCGACGAGACGAGCGCGACCGCCGAACCGTTTTTGTCGGTCTCACTGCCAAGGGTACCGCTTTTGTCCGACAGGCTCCGTCTCCTCTTCAAGCGTCGCTCCTGGATCGTACTCGAGGGCTGTCAGTCGCAAAACAACGGAGTCTAGCTGAGTCGCTGGAAGAAATCGTCAAGTTGATGCAGGCGGATGAGTTGGAGGACATGCCCGTTCTGGCGTCGTCGAGATACGCCAAGCGCAGGAGTCGCTAGCACAACGGCGTACGCGCGTCGACGTCATTCCATGCTCGGGCTGCAGATCGAATTCGGAGTCGACGATGAAACGCCTGGATAACTATTCGTCCGATGGACGCAGCCGCGTGTTGATCGAAGCAGTGTCGCCGCGGGTCGACGACGGTCGATTTCCCGTCAAGCGTGTCGTCGGCGACGTCGTCGAGGTCCGAGCGCGCATTTTTACGGACGGCCATGATTTGATTCAGGCGAGACTTAGGTTTCGTCACGAGGATGAGGCAAAATGGACGGAGTGTTCAATGTCGCCCGAGTCCAACGACTGGTGGAATGGTCGCTTCGAGGTGGGGCGATTGGGGGCTTACCGCTTCTCGATTGAAGCTTGGATCGACCGATTCGGTTCGTGGCGGCGGGACTTAATGAAGCGCCTCAATGCGGAACAACCGGTCGACGTGGAGCTCCTCCAAGCGCACGAAAGATCTGACGAACATCATCGTGACAGTGGTCAACCTTGATCCGCGTCATAGGCAATCCGGTTGGGTGGATTTGCCGCTTGCAGAGTTCGGCATCGATTCTGCTCAAGCATTTCAGGCGCATGATTTGCTAGGAGATGGTCGGTTCCTCTGGCACGGAACTCGCAACTATGTCGAACTTGATCCACAGACGTCGCCGGCGCAAATCTTTGCGCTGCGGCGACGCATGAGGACGGAGGCGCAGTTCGAGTATTTCTTGTGAACCGCGACAACGACGAACTCATCATTGCAGCTAGCGACTCAGGCATAGGAGCGACGCCATGCTGGAAAAGGATTTGAGCTGGTACAAAGACGCGATCATCTATCAAGTGCATGTGCGCTCGTTCTGCGATTCCACGGCGGACGGCATCGGCGATTTTCGCGGACTCACCAGCAAACTCGGCTACATCCACGACCTCGGCGCGACTGCTATCTGGGTCCAGCCGTTCTTTCCCTCGCCGTTGCGCGACAACGGCTATGACATTGCCGACTACGAGACCATCAACCCCACGTACGGCACTTTGGCCGATTTCAAGGCGTTCCTCCGCGCCGCGCACGCTCGCGGACTGAGGGTCATCATTGAATTGGTGCTCAATCATACATCCGAGCGTCATGCTTGGTTTCAGCGCGCCCGTCGAGCGAAGCCAGGGAGCCGCCATCGCGACTTCTATGTTTGGAGCGATAGCCCCACGTTGTACGGCGACGCGCGCATTATTTTTCGCGACTTCGAGACCTCGAACTGGACTTGGGATCCCGTGGCCGGCGCGTATTATTGGCATCGCTTTTACAGTCGCCAGCCGGATTTGAACTATGACAGTCCGGATGTTCGGCGCGCCGTATTCCAGATTCTCGATCATTGGCTGGCGATGGGAGTGGACGGTCTGCGGCTCGACGCGGTGCCGTACCTCTTCGAGCGCGAAGGCACGAACTGCGAGAATCTGCCAGAAACGCACGCGTTTCTGCAGGAGATTCGCGCTTACGTCGACCAGCACTATCCCGGCACCATGCTGCTCGCAGAGGCCAATCAATGGCCAGAGGATGCCGTCGCCTATTTTGGCGCAGGAGACGAATGCCAATGCGCATTTCATTTTCCTGTGATGCCGCGGATGTTCATGGCGGTGCAGATGGAAGATCGCTTCCCCATTATCGACATCATGCAGCAGACGCCGGAGATCCCCGAAACGTGCCAATGGATGATGTTTCTGCGCAATCACGATGAATTGACGTTGGAAATGGTGACCGACGAAGAACGCGACTACATGTACAGCGTGTATGCGCACAATCCGCAGGCACGCATCAATCTGGGCATCCGGCGTCGGCTGGCGCCGTTGCTGGGTGGTCATCGCAAGAAGATCGAGTTGCTCAATTCATTGTTGTTGTCATTGCCTGGCACGCCCGTCATTTATTACGGCGATGAGATCGGCATGGGCGACAACATCTACTTGGGCGACCGCAACGGCGTGCGTACGCCGATGCAGTGGAGTTCGGATCGCAACGCCGGATTCTCGTCGGCGAATCCGCAACAACTCTTCCTGCCCACGATCATTGACCACGAATACCATTACGAGGCCGTTAACGTCGAGACGTCGCTTCGCAACGGACACTCGCTTTTCTGGTGGATGAAGCGACTGATCGCCTTGCGGCAGCAGCACCCTGTGTTCGCGCGCGGCGTCCTTCGCTTTCTCACGCCAGAGAACAATCGGGTTCTGGCCTATCTGCGCCAAGACGCGCAGCAGACAGCGTTGGTGGTTGCCAATTTGTCACGATTCTCGCAGTTTGTGGAACTTGACCTGAGCGAGTTTCGTGGTTATTCGCCGGTCGAGATGTTCGGGCATTCCGTGTTTCCGCCTGTGGGGGAGCCGCCCTATATGCTGACCTTGGGGCCGCACAGCTTCTATTGGTTCTTGCTGCAGCCAGCCGGCCGAACGCTACAGCCGATCGTCGATGGTCCGTCGCCAGCGATTGAGGAGTCGGCGCGGCTGCCGAGCATCAAAGTGGAAGGATCCTGGCATCTCGCGCTAGACGGCAAAGCGCGACGTGCGCTGACTGAATTGCTTCCGGACTGGCTCTGTGAGCGTCGTTGGTTCGCGGGGAAAGGAAAGCCAGTCAGTGGAGTGGAAATCGCGGACGTGGTTCCGTTGGCGGATCGCGCGCTCGGCGCTGACGTGCAACTGCTGTTGTTGACGGTGAATTACGCGAGCGCGCAGTCAGAAAACTATTTGCTCCCCGTAAGCTTCGCCACCGAACGGCATGCCGACCAGCTTCACGCGGACGAGTCGACCAAGCGACTGGCGTTCCTGGAGGTGGAACGAAGTAAGGGAGCTATCAATGGCGTGCTGTACGACGCGTTCGGAGACGAATCATTCAGTCAGTTGCTGCTGGAACTGGTGCGCGGCCGGCGCCGCGCGCAGGGCCGCGAGGGTCGGCTTTCCGGCCAACCGTTTCGCGCCCTGCGCACCTTGTGCGAGTCGCCTGATAAGCGGTTGCCTTCCCGATCGCTTCGAGTGGAACAAAGCAACAGCGCCGTCGTGTTTGGCGACCGCCTGCTGATGAAGCTGTTTCGAAAGCTGGACGGCGGCGTCAATCCGGAGTTGGAG
>JAWXBP010000090.1 GCA_034440135.1 Planctomycetia bacterium | reverse complement strand
GCCCGCCCTCCGCAGAGAGACGGCGATGAAGCGGCAGGCCGAAGCGTGCGTCGATCAGAACGAACGATGATTTACAGAAAGAAACTTGCACTCCTTTGCATGTTTGCGCGCGACGTTTTCGACTGTGCTGGTGCGACCGCAAACGCATTCTGAAATGCAGAGTTTATGCATAGCGTGGGCATCGAATGGCACTTCATTCTCACGGTTTGTATTGGTTCGAGGGTTGTAACACCGCAACTCCCCGTGAAAGTGCCGCAGCAATTTGTTGTCGCAACTAGAATCATTGTTTCGCGTATCCCCGTTTACCTCAAAATAGTTATTTGCGGTGCCCGACTGACGATTCTGGTTTGTTCTTTTCGATTGCGTCGCCGATTGTGCGGTTCACGTCAGATCGCGATCCGCTCAATCTCATCAAGCGTGATCGCGTCGTCGGTGCGGTCGTACAGCTTAGTAGTTCGTGGCGACTCGTGCGCAGCGATCGCCTGGGCGTGTTCGAGCGTGCCGCCG
Organism: Planctomycetia bacterium; assembly: GCA_034440135.1. Classification (NCBI taxonomy): domain Bacteria; kingdom Pseudomonadati; phylum Planctomycetota; class Planctomycetia; species Planctomycetia bacterium. The sequence continues at coordinate 29,977 of JAWXBP010000090.1, read as the reverse complement.
TTCTCGAGATACGCGGTGATGCCGGTGGCCCGAAACGTGTGGCAGCAGATGCGTTCGGCGCCGATGCCGGCAGGAACGGCACGCCGTTTGACCATGCGGAGTACATCGATTCGGCTCATTCGATCGGCAGAGAGTGCGGCGGACTTGCCGGTCATGGATCGAAACAGCGGCGACTTCGTGTCGTCCGCAAAGCCTGCCGCCGCCAGATACTGATCCAGATATTCTTCAGCCGTGTGATGCACCGGTACTTCATGGAACTTGCCGTTCTTTTCGTGCAGTCGGAACCAGCTTCGTTTTCCTTGCTGGTAATAATCGTCCACATTCATGTTCACGACCGCCGAGACGCGGGCGAAACTGAACACCATCACGCCAATCAAAGCCCGATCGCGTAGACCGATAATGGTGTTGGTTTCGATCGAATCGAGCAGTTGCCGCGCTTCGGCGGCGACGAGCACCGGGGTCTTCCCTTTCTTGACGACGTGCCGCGGGCCTTTGACCGACCACGCGGGGTTCACCGCGACGATGTGGCCGGTCACCAGCCAGTCGAAGAGCATGCGGATGGCCGCAAGATGTTGTTTGACCGTGGGTGCCGAGCGGATGCGGGTCAAGTGTTCGATGTACGCGCCGATCGCGATCGGCTGAATCGTGCGGAGTTCTAATCCCTTCGCCTCGCACCAGCCAAAGAACTGCCCAATGGCTTGCGCATACGCTTCCCGCGTGTTGCGGTTGCGGATTGTCGCGGCGAAGAACTCGGCGAAACGGCGCACCGCGTCGTCGCCGGCGCGGACGATGATCGACGGCAGGCCCGCCCGCGACATTCCTGAAAACTCCGAACGGGTTGAGAGGGAGAACGGGTTGTGGGATTGATTGTTTATACTATTATCACGATACATAACGTCCTTTATGATACAGGTGACCCCTGCCCCAGCGCAAGGTCAAAGGGGCCATCGAACTGTGGATAAGTCACTGAACATTGTTTCATCATCACAACTGCCGCGAGGCGGCATCAGCGTCGTAACCCATGAAACTTCTTTCCGCAGGCCGAGTCCTCGCCGACGGGGAAGCGGCCTGTCGCAAGGGTCTTTCGGGGATCAGGGCGACTTATCCCCAACTTCCCTGCTCGCCGGCTTGTGGCATGAGGTGATAAGATGGTGAGACCGAGCGGTGCTGCTAACCGCGCCGCCAATCACCTGAAATGTCACACGTTCCTAAACGCAATCATTATGTGTCCGCCGTCGCTTTTGAGCCGTCGGTCGTCGAATATCTGAATGACTTGGCCCAGCGCATGAGGATGAGTCGAAGCTGGGTGATCAACACGATCGTGCAGGAGTACGCGATGTTCATCGAACAGAAAAACATCACGCCGCTCAAGTCGCGCACCACCATACTAAGATAATCGCCATCGCTGTCATGAACCGTTCGCTGGAGGGAAAGCAGACCGTATCGCGCTTAACAAAGCCATTTGATGACAAGGCGTTTTCCGGTTTTGCGGCTCCAACCAGCAACACCACCTACACGCCCAACCAGTTTTTCGACGTGTGTCTGCCGCACCGATCGCGCGGCTGCGTGCGGATCGTGGCGTATCTGATTCGCCGGACTTTGGGATGGAGCGATTCGCATGGCATGCCGCTGGTGGAACGCCATGCAATTTCCTACAGCGAGTTCATCGACAAAGCGGGGGTGAGCCGGGGCGCCATTAAGACAGCGTTGACGGAGGCCATTGCGTTCGGCTTCGTTCAGTGTGTCGAAGCTCCGGCGGCCAAGTCGTCAACGTCATCGGGGACGTCTGGTCGGTACGAGCTGAACTGGGACGAAGGGGCGAATTATCTCAAAAACCCTAAAGCGTTTGGGGGCTTCTTCGCCGGCGAAGGCAACCGAACCTATGTGCCCAACCAGTTCTTCGACGACCTGGTTCCCACCGAGGCATTGTCGGTGCTCAAGGTGGTGGGCTCAATCCTTCGCTTCTCCATCGGGTTTCAGATCAGGTGGGGCCACCGCCGCCAGCAAATTGATCTGAGTTACGAGGACATCCGCCGCTACAGTCACCTCGCCGACGTGCATTCCCTCATGAATGCGATCAACCGATCGATCGAAAACAACTACATCGTGCGGCTGGAAGCGGGCGTTTTCGACCCCAACGCCGGCCGGGGCAGCAAGCCGGCAGTGTACGCGCTCAAGTGGCTCAACCAAGCAGTTGAACCAATGATCGGTACAAAAACCCCAACGGTAAATTCGCAAGTTGACGATCGGAACAAAAACCCCAGCGGGATCGGTACAAAAACCACAACGGACGATCGGTACAAAAACCCCAGCGACATAGAAATAACAAGAATAAATAACAACAAGAAACAACAGGCGGCGATCGTATCGCCTGAAGCTGCTGCCGGTTTTGAATTGCTCAGAGCCGAAGGATTCGACGAGCGGGCTGCGGAGGCGATCGCGAGCCGCTTTACGGTGCAGCGGATTGTCCGCCAGATCGACTGGCTCAGTCGTCGGAACATCAAGTCCAACCGACTCGGTTTGCTCCGCACCGCGATCGAGCAGGACTGGCCGGCGCCTTCGGCAAAGTCGGGTCAACCCGACTTGCGGGGGGAACACTCGACGGGGAACCGCGTGCCGACGGGCGATTTTAGTTCGGCGCTTCGGGCGGTCCGGTCGCGGTTTGATATCAACCCATAATCCAATTTGCATGTACATCATCACTTCGATCAACGCCAAGGGAGGCTGCGGCAAGAGCACCATCGCAATGAACCTCGCCTCGGGTTTGGCGCTGCTCGGGTACGACACGCTGCTCATTGACATGGACCCGCAGGCGCAGGTCACCCAATGGCTGGGCGCCGGTGACGGATTGCGCCTCGGTGGAACACTCGCATCGGCGTTCGGCGGCGCGGAATCGTTCGATAAGGTGATTCAGCCGACGCGGTACCCGAACCTCAGCTTCGTCGCCGCCAGCGAAGGGCTGGAAGATGTGGGCCGGCAAATCACCGACAACGAAGGCTATGCCACGATGCTTACGGGGATGCTGGTCAACTCACCCCGTCAGTTCACGTTTGTCGTCATCGATTCGCCCAACCAGATCAGCCCGATCATGGAAAATGCGATCTATCCGTCCGATTTGTTCATCGTCCCGTTCGAGTCGACCAAGGCCGTGCGGTCCTACGCCAACTTCTTCAAACTGCTGATGCGGCTGCGTCCAGGCGAGGAACACCGGTTGATGCATGTACTGGTCAACCTCTCCCGTCAGCAGGGATTGCGCAACAAAGTGATCGAGACGATGGCGTTCCACGGCATTCCGCGGGCGGAAACCGAAGTCCGCACTTGCGGCTGGCTGGCTCAGGTGGACGAACACGGCGGCTCGATCTTCGACTACCGCCCGTACAGCAAAGGGGCGGCGGACATGGCGGCGCTGCGGAGGGAAGTAATTGAGATTCTCGCGCGCGAAAATGCCGACCTTCTTCCCGCACTGTCGGCCGCCGATGCGATGCTGACCCCGCGCCGCGTGGTATCGCCGTCGGCAGCAGAAGAATTCGTCGCAGTTCCGCCCGAAGTTGCCGCCGAACCTATTGCCGAACGGGCAGCGATCGTCCCGCCGCCGGAGCCATTACCCACCAACCTAAATCCACAATCATGAAACTACCCGAAGGGAAGACCCGCCTTGACCTGGTCCGCGAAGGACTCACCGGCGGATTGAAGAAGACCGGTCGTCTGGTCGTCAGCATCGACCGTCTGAGCGAAGATCCGAAAAACGAGCGCCGGACGTTCCGCAACATGGAAGGTTTAATTGCATCGATCAAGTCTGTCGGGTTGGTCGAACCGATCACCGTCATCCCCACGGAAGGGGAGACCTACCGCATCGTCACCGGCCACCGGCGGTTCAGGGCCGCAAAGGAAGCGGGACTGTTTCAGGTCGAAGTGCTGATTCGCGAACCGGAAGACGAGATCAAACGCCGCCAGAAGTCGATTATCTCGAATGTGCAGCGGGAGGACGTGGGGCCGGTCGAGCTGGCCGAAGCGCTAAAATCGATCCTGGAAGAAGGCCCGGCCATGCAATCACAGGAAGATTTGGCGACCCTGATCGGCAAGGACAAACGCTGGGTCAACGGGATGCTGCGGATTCTCACGTTGCCGCCGGCGCTGCAGACGCAAGTCAGGTCAACCCGACTTTCGCTGGGCTACGACGCGATGATCCGTGTTGCCCGCGTTGAGGATCCCAACCTGCAGCGGGAACTGGTTGAAGCGCTGCTCGGCGGCGCGACCCAGCGGGAGATTCGCGACCGCATTGGAGAAAACAAACCGCCGACATCATCAACATCGAACGACAGAACAACGGCGACGCCCAAGGCCAAACGGGTGTTCAAGACCGAACACCAGGCGATCGTGATCGTGCAGAGCACGACGGCCAAACTCAGCCCAGACCGGGTTGTATGGGCGCTTCGCGAAGCGTTGAAGTCCGCTTATGAACAAGCGGGCAAGCAGGACGAGTAGCGTTCATCGAACACAACGATTCCTATCGGACACACCACCTCAGCGGTGGTGTTTTTGCACGAGTGTCTTTCACCGCCGAACGATCCGTTCGTGCGTTGAGGGGTTCCCCAAGGGTCTCCCCACCAGGGGGAGGGGAAGAAGGAGTACGGATTCCGCCGCAAACCGCGGCGGCGCAACGGACTGTGCGTGCGAGTTGTCGGGTGCTTGCGCCCCCGACTTCGACCGGCTTCCTCACGGCTCCGCGTGGCTATTGCTCACGCTGCGGCCTTGCCCCTGATCGCTAGCGCTGGGGGCGGCGGCAATCCGGTCGAAGTCGGGGCCGCTCGAAGGTGCCGCGGGATGCGCTGCATCCCTTGCCGTCCTCGATGCCGGCGAAGCCGTATTCGGACGGGGCACTTCGGCGCCCGACAACTCGCACGCACGACGGGTGGTCCTGCGGACACAAGTCGTCCGTAGGACACGGGTGTTCTACCGAAAACAGGGGGGCAGGCCCCACTGCCTGCATGACTGCGGACAACCGCGTGTACAAAACGATGTTCGCCGACGCAAAGCAAGGCCATCGCGGCGCGGGTCGGCGGCATCGCAGCGTCGTCCTCCCCTTTTCTTGAAACACAACACCCAACGGATTGTGTCAAGTCACACGACTGTTGACATCGCTGCACATAACCGGTCCCACGCGTGTTACGCTAGAAAAACACGAGCATGAAAACGCACCGCAACAACTCTCGGGTGACCGACCGCGACATCGACGTGTTGCGCGGACTGTTTGAATGCCGCGTTCTGACGCTCGGCCAGATCGCACTCATGCAGTTCGCCGGCCGCGGCGAAGCGGCCAAGAAACGCATTCAGACTCTCAAGCGCGCAAAGCTGATAGCAGAACGTCCGCGCGCTCGGAATTACGAGCGGTCGATCTTGTTTCTCACCAAAGCGGGCTTTTCAATGCTCCGGTCCGGCGGACATGTCCGCGACTTTCCCAAGATCGACTGGGACACGATGGAAAAACGAGTTCGCGTTTCCCCGCTAACACTCGCCCACGAACTGTCCGTCAACCATATCAAAGCCATCATGACGGCGGCGATGCGCAACCAACCCGGATTGACACTCGTGGAGTTCCTCACCTGGCCGCGCCTATTTTCATTCAAAGCCAACACCGACACCGGCGATGCATTTGGGCACGAAACCGTCATTCGCCCCGACGGCTTCGTTCGCATCGAGCAGTCGCTCGCCGATGAAGTTTCCACGCATCTTGCATACCTCGAAGTCGATCGCAGCACCGAAACCCTCGACACGCTGCGGATGAAAGTGCTAGGGTATATGGATCACTTCCGTTCCGGCGGTATGGCCGCACGGCTGGGCCGTCCACGGGCAGAGTATAAATCGTCCCCGTTTCGTGTGTTGTTTGTACTCAACAACGATGAACGGCGGAACAATTTGGCCGAAGCGCTGCTCACCATGCACCGACCCGTCCTGCAGTTGGCGTGGCTGACGACACTCGACGCGATCCTGGCCGACCCGCTAGGCCCGATCTGGCTGCGTCCGATCGACTACCGCACTGCCACGACCGCAACACAGTATGAACCTAGGACCCGATTGCGAGGCGAGGTCTACCGCCGCGATCCCACCCGCGAGGCATTCGTCGCAAATGCACTGGAACTGAAACATTTTCTCACTGCAAAGCACTAACTTTAGTTGCGAACGGCTACTGTCACAGCCTGCACATGCGCATTGCAATTACCTCCGCTTACCGAACTTCTTCCGACTCGGATTGAGCGATTGCACCGGAACTTCGATATCCATCTGCTTGCAAACCGCCTGTTTCTGAGCCTGATCGGTGTCGATTAGCAACAACCGCTCCCAAGTCACTGCTTCGAGCACGACTCGTGCCACTTTGTTGCCAGCCTTATTGAGCTTCTTATGAAGTCGTACGATTTCATCTACCGGAATGTGGGGCGTTCGTCGGTTTAACCGCACAACCAAATCTACGAGTTCAATCGGAATGGCAGGATCAGTCGCGCGCAACCTGTTCAAAGTCGACTCCAAATCTTTGGATCCAATGGCATTGGCGACCCTCTTCGTAAGTCCAAAAGTTGCCATCCAGTAAGTCTCGAACCAGAATCTGCTTGACATGATTCCCGCTTCACGCCAGAGGTCCCTTAATTCCGCGCGCCGTAATTTCCCCGCCTCAGCATCTTTATCAGATCCTCCAGCGGCCCGTGCCTTCTCGATGTTCTCCTTAACCTTCGATCTTACGAGCACTGGCATTAAACGTTTCCGAACATCCATGACCATATGTCGCAAATCCTTCAAGTGATGGAAAAGGAAACCAAGAAGCCGACGTTGCACCCCGAAGACCTCCTGCATCAACGATAGCTTCTCGGGCCCCTCAGTCGAAAAAGCCTTATTTCTCAGCACTTGACCGAGAATTCGTATCGTCCGCAACGCTCCTCGGACGTCATTCAATGTTGCGTGGAGTTCCTCGCGTATGTCTTGTTCATCGCCGTTGGGAACCACCCGCACGAGCCTCCCATCATGGAGCTGTCGATCCCGTCGCTTCGCTGCAGCGTCGTCTTCCAGCTCTTGGAGAAGCTTTCGGTTCACGTCGGGCGCGGTGGATGGCAGCGCGAAGAAGCCCTCGACGCCAGGTAACTTATTCAAGGGCTCAACGTCGTTTTCGACCGTCGCCGGCTTTGCACTCTCAAAAAACTTCGCTGCTGCCGCACGCATTTCGTCCAGTACAATAGGGTTGTCCGTTAGGTGCGAGAGGAAGACCAATACGTTTGCCGATACCTCGTGATGCAGCCGCTGAGTCAACTCGCGGATGACGTTGGTTGCTTCCGGGCGGTGGATGTTCCGCGATAGCCAGTAGGCCACGAAAAAGGAAAAAACGTACGTTTGCCGGAATGCGACCTCGTCTCCGTCGAGTCGCAGCATTCGCGTATCAACCAGATCGTCCCGCACCTGCTCAAACGCGAGCGTGAGATCAAATTTTGCACAATGATCGGCATGGAATTTACGCGCCTCGGCGTCATTCAGCACCGGCTGTTTCTTCTTGAAGAGGTGATATGCAAGTTCGGACAAATATGTAAACTTGCCGGACAAATTGAATCGAGAAAACTTCGATTTGGCAAGGCGAACCGTGATGACCGCGTGGTAGAGGTGCCCGTAGTCACCGTTTTTCGCAGCGATCGTCGCGTCGGGAGACTCGTCATGCTCAAGAATCACGACCAGCAGCCACGGGGTGTGCGGAAGTCCTGCCGTTGTCAACAGCGATTGGACTTTGTCGCACAAATCGAGCGCCACAGATCGTAACTCGGCGGGGTCTCTCTCGCCGCGCCCGATCGAGGTCCAGCGAAGTGCGAGTTCTTCGAGTCGTTGCCGTCCAAAATCGCCGATTTCATACCGTTGGTAGGCAATCAGCTGAGAAATATCCTCGCCAGTTCGACGGTTGAGAAGCTCGATGAACAGGTCGTCGCTTGCTGTCAATGCGATATCCTTGAACCTACCACCGATCGCGTCGAGAATCTTGCGTCGCGCGCCAGCGTCGGATGGGGCATCGTGAAAATCGTCGACGAGCAAAACCTTCAGGTCGGTGCCCACTTGCTCAAACGCGGCCGGGGTTAGGTATTGATACTGTTGCTCGACCGCGTGCATGATTTGCTTGCGAAGGTGTTCAGTGTTCCCAGACTTCGGGAGCTCTGTTCCTCTGAGGAAGAGCGGAACGCGCCCCAACCGATGCAAATCCGCAAAAAGCCGTTTGAGTAAACTAGTCTTCCCAGCCCGATCACCGCCTCCGACAAGCGCCCGGCTCGCTTGGCTCAATTCGCCAAATACGTCTCCGCTTTTTATTCTGTCAATGACTTCCGAGGGCTTCGACTCGCCGCCATCCGCGACCTGAGTGATGCGTCGCAGATCAGGGTACGAGAAGAGGTGTGAAAGCCGGAGGTCTTCCTGCCGAGGATGAGTAAGTGGATCTTCGAGTTCGTCGAGCCACTCTTCGAACTGTGCCCGCAACCGGAACTTCCGGTCGATGCGGAATCGATTCACGTCAAGGGGCGACGGGTTTGCGATAGCGTCGAGCTCAAAGTGGTCTGTATCCCATGCATGCCGCTTAACCAGTTGTGTTTGACTCTCAAAATCAAGGCGAACTGTGTTGAACAAGCACAAATCTGAGGTCGGCGTGTCGCTCAACACTCCTCCCTCAAGATATGCGATTTCACCGCCTTCCTTCACCAACCGCCGGCTCGATTCGTTCTCGTGTTCATGTCCGGTGAGCAGGAGATCGCAATTTGTTTCAAGCAGGTCCCTCAGTTCGCGCCGAACGCTCGGCATAAGGAACCAGTGGGGCGGATGATGGATGACGCCGACCGCGAAATGGGCGTCGGTCGCAGGCGGTGTAAATGCTTCCAGTGGAAACCGAAGATCATCGTTCTCGTGAATTATCGATGTCCACGATGAGTTAAGCAGATGGAATCGAACCGTTGTACGCTTCAGCACAAGATCGAAGTGCCGATAGAAAGGGTTTTCGAGTGAGAACGCCGCGCCGTCCGGATTCACCAATTTTGAGAACTCAAAAAAGTCTCGTTGTGCTCCGAGTAGGAAACGCGCTGTCGAAGAGGCTGGCATTTGGTTCGACGTTTTGGCGCGCAATGTGATTCTTGCTTCCAAATCCTCTGACGTAAGGTCGCAGTCATGATTGCCCGGGACAACAAGAATGTGTACGGGTAAATCTGGCTTTACAAACGTGAGGTGCGTTTTGAGGCCGGTTAGTAGTCCCGAAGCCAAGCTGAATTGATCCTCCTTGCCGCCAAACGCCGCGTCACCTCCGAAAACGATTACGCACGCTTCGATGGTGTCGTCAAGCTCCGCTTGAACAGTCTTCAATACCGCGTCCCATCGCTTGAAGATCGGTTCAGATCCGTCCGTCGCGTGGAGATCGCTGAGCTGCACGAGTAATATGGGCATGCCGAGATTCTACAGCGTCGCCGGGCAGATTCGATGCGCGGGCGTGTTGGGGTGAAGTCAAGGATGGTCGACTGCGTGTAACAATGCCTCGTCAATCTCTTACTGCCTGTCCCGTAGGTGTGTGAGAGCAGTTCATCGCGGCGGTGAAGCTGATGCCGCTCCTGGGGCTGAACTGGTTAGCGCTATTCACTATCGCAGGCTACGTTTGTCAAGGCAGTGGTCACTACTGACCCATGATAAAATCAATTTCTTATCATCTAAGCTCACACGTTTTATGGAATACGTTCCGGTTCCCGATCCGTCGCTCGACCCGCAGACGGCCCGTGCCGTGGCCGCGATTGTCGCCACGCTCATTTTACAGCCGCTTTTGCCGGTGATTGAGTAGCGTCAACGGTTGGTCGTCTCGTGGCGTAGTTAAAGCAATTGTGTAAAAAGACCGCAGCACATCGTGCTACGGTCCGTTCGAATTATTCAAAATTCTATAATGCTTCAACGTTGGCATTCAGGACGACAGCAGTGCTGCAAGCATCTCCCCGTCCAAGTCGGTCGGCTGTTCATCGGCCAGCAGTTTGACCCAGGTACACCAGCGCCGGGCTGCGAGGTGCGGGATCAGCGTGTGCGCGAGTTGCACACCGGCAGCGTCGCCGTCGGGAAGAACAAACAGTCTGGCTCGTTCGGTCACGAGTTTGCAGATTGCGGCGATCTGCCACTCCGAAGCCGATGACCCGATCAATGCGACGACGTTCTGGATGCCGTGTTGCCACAGCCACCACACGGACGCAAACCCTTCGACGACAACTAGCGAATCGACCAAGTCTTCGATTCGGTGTGCGTTGTACAACACGCGCGATTTCCGGAACTCGATCAACTTTCCGTCGCGTTCGCGTCGCCCCGGAAGCAGATAACGCGGGTTGTCGGCAGTGATACTGGCATCATCGACGGCGCGACCGGCGTAGCCGATCAAATCGCCCGCTTCATTGTGCAACGGAATAGCGATGCGATCCTTCAGCATCCCCTTGCCGCAAAATCCGAGGCCAAAGTGTTCGATCGTCTCCGCGTTCAAACCGCGGCCGAGCAGGTACGCATGACTCGGATCGAGGTTTTGCAAAGTGAATCCCAGCGGCGGGTTCACTTGCGCAGCCATCGACACCGCTTCATCGTCCGGCTCAATAATCGGATCAACCGTTACAGCGATCGATTTTGGCGGCTGCCCGGCGGTCACCGATTCATTGCCGGGTCGCTTGGCATACCGCTTGCCGTCCCGTTTTACTTCCTCACCCGTTCGCTTTTCGCCGGTCACATTCAACCCGAACCGCTCGGCCAATTTTAGTCCTGCGGCGCGGGCGGATTTCGGATCGGCGGGATCGAGTCCCATGAGAAGGATTTCCAGATCGACCGCGTTGCCTTTAGCGCCGCAGCCGAAACAGTGGAAACAATTCTTGCGGTAATGCGCCGAGAACGAAGGCGACTTGCGGTCTTCGTGCCCCGGCAGCGGGCAGAACCCGCTGGACTGATCGCCTTTGACTTTCATCACTACGCCGTGGTGCGCCAGCACGTCGGCGATTTTGAGTTGTGCGCGCAGGGCGCGGAAGTCGATCCATTGAGCCATGACGGCCTCCTTTTGAGTTATCGCGAATGGAAAAGAGCCGGAGAACACCCCCGGCTCGATGAATGTGTTGCACGATCTACGAGGTGGTAAGCCTCATTTCCTTCGTGGCAATCGAATCCCATTCGGCAGCAATGCCACTCTTTCCAAACTGGTCATCAGTAGTCGTCCGGCAGTAGAACGGTGGTCACCGATCGGTCGTGTTCAGTGATGATGTAAAATGTGCATTGACCGCGGTCGGTGTAACGGCTGAACAATCGCGAGCCTTGAGTCAGGGCGATTTCATTGCTCGCCCGGTCTTCATCGCACAATTCGCCCCAGTCGCCTTTGACGTGGCGATCCATCGACGTCTTTACGTCGTCGGGATCAAGCGTGCGACCGGCGTTGGCCGTGATGACGCACCGCCCCAACGGAAACTTCATGGTTTCCATGACTGCTCCTTAAAATGAAATCGGATTACCGCTACCAGCTGGCGATCAACGTGATCGCAGCGGAATTCTCACGAACGTGAGCGCGGGATAGTTGTGGAGAACACTCCGCGTTTAGAGTGCCACAGGTCAGGCGTCGGCGCAAGTGATCGCCAACCGACAACTGGCAGATGTACGTTGGAGATCTTCCTCAAAAGTTTCCTGTTCCGCGTCGTCCGCTGCCGACCATTGCACCTATGACCCCGAGCGTTCACGCTGTCGCGGTCGATCGTCTTCAGCGCAGTTCAACAATGATCTTGGCGTGTGCAACCGTAAACCCCTTTAACTCCAACGACATGAACCACGCCTCATCGGCGGGCGTCAACTGCAAAATAGCCGGATGCCTACTGCCGCCCTGAAGGACTGCATCGAGCCAAGCCAGATCGTCGGGCGATGGAAGTAAAATTTGCCATGATCGTTGCTATGTGTGAACGTTGCTTTTGTTTTGCTGTTGGAAATGGCATCGTCTATCATAACAAAGTCGTGAAATGAGTGAACTAGAATATTGTTGCCGAGGTTCAGTCGGCTCTAGTTAATCGAGTTGCGAGTCGCCACTCGCGTAAGCGTTGCTTGTTTCAGTCGCAGGAAAAGTACGAGATTCCGATGGGAAAAAAGCTTGTCGATAAGTTGTCAGCGTTCCCAGATATCTCAAAATTTAGGAGCCTAGCCAATGCGTGTCACCTACCTTCCCGCCGCTTTAAGCTGCCTCGCTCTTCTTGCGGTCGGGTGCGTAAAAGTTGTCAACACTGATGGGATCGACGCGTGCCTGGCAAAGAAGGCAAAGGCCGAGGTATTGGCATATAAGCTCAAGACTCGCTTTCCGTCCACGCAGAGTGCCGAACACAAATTGGCGGAAACGATGTACGACGAGGCTGCTGGCGACGTGAACGGATTTCTCGACCCGGTCGTTTCGAATCTCCGGCTCACCAAGAGAATCGATGTGCCGAAAGCGAAGTTCGAACAACACGACGCGAGTGCTTCCTTGAAAAAATTTCTGGAAGACGGGCCAAAACTAATGGGAAGTGGCGTGGTGCCGGTGCCGGACCCTGTCACGGCAGCTGCGATCGCCAGTGGCGTTAAGGTCGTCTTGGACGGCTTGATTGGACTGCACAACAAGCTTGTGGATCAGGCCGTGAGGGATGCGCGGGCCGTGATTGAAGACGGTAAAATGGTTCCTTTTAGCGCTTTGACCTTACAAACCATCAAGTCACGATACCCGGAGAAGCCGTGAGATGCCTCCGCTGCATCTCATATTCACGACTGTAATTTTCATCGCAGGTTGTGCGGCCACGGTCCGCGAGGTTGGTCCGCCGGTAAAACTTGAAACTAGACGATCCGACGCGACAAAAACAACCCCGCTAACAAAGGCGACGACCCAACCCTCTGAAACTGCAATGTATCAATTGCTCGCCCAGTGGCGAGCAGATGAGTCAAAAGCGGCAAAGGTTGCCGCCGAACATGCTTGGGAAGTCGTGTTTGATCATCTTGCGGAATCTGATAGAGCCTTTGTTCCCAACGACGCATTTTTCTTCAACCCTGACGATGATACTCCGTTTGGTTTCTTCGCCCACGGGAAAATCGGCAAGGTGCCCGCGAAAGTCACAGTAACGCTTGGCGGTGCTAGGACCTTGTATGCCGTATGCGAAGCCATGTGCATAAGCGAGGAGTATTTGCTTTCAAAGAATCCTCGCGATCCGTTCTTTCAGTTGTATTGCGCATACTTGGCCACAAACCCAGGATTCGCAGAACTTCGAACTCCGACGGAGGCGCTTGGCTGGAAACATCAGGATGTCCCGGATCGCGTACGCGAGCGAGCGATCAACAGTTATCTTGAGTGCCTTTTCTTCGTGGTCGCACACGAAGTCGGTCACGTCGTCTTGGGTCATCCCGGCTGCGATCCGGGCGAACGGGATCCATTCCAGCTCGCGATGAGCCGCTTGCGGGAGGTTGAGGCCGACCAGTACGCTTTTCGCCTGCTCTATCGAATGGGTTACACAGCACTGCCGATGACGTATGTCTTTGTCGCATGGACTGTGTGCGTCGAGGGAGTTGATCCACTGCCTGGACAACGGACGCATCCGCCGCAAATGAGCCGTATCACCGCAGCAGTCGATTTCTTGAACGCGCTCGCCGAGGTCAAGGACATGCCGCCGAACATCCGAGCGGAGATGTGGAATGCGCGCTTGGCAGCCTATCACTTCGCCTTGGTGCTGGAGGATGAAAAGTTGCGTGCGGAAATGTCGAAAACGATTCGTAATCTCGACGTTAAGGATTTACGCCGCGAGGCTCCCAAACCCGCCGTGCGAAAGTAGCGTATACGCTTCGCATCTGAAAGGACACGACATGCCCCAAATGCTGACTATGCGACTGTGGTCGCTGTTTATCTTGCTTACGCCGTTCGCACTTCTCGCGCTGAAATACGTCCAGATTGGAGCGGAAAAGCGAGTTCGTGGATCCTCGGCGGGCGCGCCGATCTCCGAATTGTTGTCGCGCAGGCTCGACGATCCGAGTCTTTGGGCGATGTTCGCAAGCGCGTTAGCCGCGCTGCTCGTCGTGCATGGAATTCAGAAAATTGGTGCCCAACCAGAACTCTGGGCCAATCCAAGTGCCGTCAAGCGGTTCCGATTGTGGGGCTGGAATGTACTGGGCGGCCTTGCAGGTGTGTACCTGATCATTACGTTTCTGAAGAAGGAAGCGTTGTTCTTTACGCTCGGGAACGGGCCGGACCAACGCGACGGCATCATGCTCACGGTGCAGTTCATCGAAGGAGTTATCAATCTCACCGTGATCTGCGTGATGGCGAGAACTTTCACCGTCGCCTTGATCGGTCTCGACGAGATTCGAACCCGGGCCCAAGCTGGGGTACCTACTCAGGTACTGGCCAGTGCAGGAAGGACGGATGCTCGTTTCAGCCGGTATACTCCCGATCTCGGCATTTCTGCTAGCACCCCTCTCCTATCAAGTGTTGACGTCGGTGTTCGGCGCAGAACCGGACTTCACTCATCCCTGGCCCCTGTGGCCCGCGGGATTGCTTTCGATCCTTCCGTTAGCTATCCCCTTCGGCATCGTCGGCATAAGAGGACTTATAGTCCTTCATAAGCATTATCGTGTTGGGCTCAGTGCGCTCAGCCTGCTGCAATTGCTGATTTGGGTCGGATTGATCGGGATGGGACTGGCCAACGCCAAACCTCCCGGCTGGTTAGTGCGCTTTGAGAAGCCGCGTGGCATTGTTATCGGAATTGTCGGCAACTTCTTCCTAGCCACGCCGCTGGCGTTTTGGATCGATGTGGATTTATAGCTTCATGCGCGGGATTTTTCGGTTAATTCGAAGAGCTTTTCGCGAGTGCGACGTTCTACTAAGCAAGTTCCCCGCTCCATATACGCAAATCCTCGCAGGATTTCGCCAGATCCCGGGGAGCTCGCGACAGCACGCAAGCATTTGGCAAGTTGCGCCCGCGGCTCAAGAGGATTGAACCGCGACGGCTACGACCGACTTCACGGCCCTTTGAACAGCAGGAAACGCATCAGCAGGGTCAGTGCTGCAAGTGTCAGATATAACGGCCACACGGACACCGAAAAGATGCTGACGCCGACGCCCTTACAGAGCGTACCAAGACCTCGCGGCGGAGCGATGCGAAACAACTCCTGTTCAGTCGCCGTTCCCTCATGGACGTGTCGGAGAAACTTGTTGTACGACCCGATGAAGCAGCGTTCGAGGTGCAGGTAGTAACCATCGAGCAGGAAAAAAAGGACCACCGGAACGGCTGCAATGTAGGCGTACTGAGGCTTGTCCTTGTCGGCGAGAACGACCAGAATCGCCGAGACGATCGTGATCGCCAATGTCTTGCAGGAGGCGGCGTTGTTGGCCATCCGAGTTATGATGCCCTGATAGATGGCAAGCTGCGCGCCGACGGCCTGTGAATTGATGTCCGGTTTTTCCATTTACCGACGCTCCGGGAGGTCATTTTCAGCAATTGCACGACGTTCTGAGCGAAATGGCAAATTTCTTACTCTTGCCGAACAACCGTCACAAGGGTAAACCTGTTGAACTTTGAAGGAATCCAAATGGCCCGCCGCGCATTCTACAGCTTCCATTACAAACCCGACTGCTCACGGGCTGCCCAAGTGCGGAACATCGGAACCGTCGAAGGAAACAAGCCCGCATCGGATAACGATTGGGAATCCGTTACGCGCGCCGGCGACGCTGCGATTCAAAAGTGGATCGACGACCAGCTCTACGGGAAGTCCTGCGCCGTCGTGCTGATCGGTGCGGGCACGGCGGGCCGTAAATGGATCAACTACGAGATCAAGAAAGCGTGGAACGAAAAGAAGGGATTGGTCGGCGTCTACATCCACGGGTTGAAGGACCTGAGCGCCAATACGTCAAGCCAAGGAAACAACCCCTTCCAAGGGTTCAAGGTGGGCGATACCGAAATGACGACCATCGTCAAGACTTACAACCCGCCCTACTACGACAGCAAGCAGGTTTACGGTTACATCGCTGAAAATTTAGCGGCTTGGTTTGACGAGGCGGTGAAGATTCGGGAGAAGTATTGATTGTGGCGTAAGCCAGAATAAATGTTTGCCGGAGAAATGGAGCTCTGACATGGCGAAGTGGCAAGGGAACAAGAACAGCGGGAAGCCGGTTACGCCGGCGATCGTGCGGCAGGTCAAGGAGTTGGCGAAGGAGAACACGCCGACTCGGGTGATCGGCGGGATGATCGGTCGAACCGAGGGATCGGTGCGCAATATCGCGTCCGACAACAACATCTCGTTGAAGCCGACGAACCAATCGCCGAACAAGGGAAAAGGCAAGTAGGCCACCGGAAGCGCCGATAGCGCTTCTGATGCGTGCCCGCTCCATCCGCCAGCCTACGCCGAGCGGATCCTTTCGCGGCACAAAGAATATCGATTACCGCATCCGCCCGACGAGGATTATCGGCCAGCAGTTCTATAGCTACGCGGCCAAAGCCAGAGCGACGAGCCCCCACCTGCCCTCTCCCGTAAGCGGGCGAGCGAAAATTACCGCCCACAATATCGCGGTGCCGCGAGGGGAGTTGCCTGCGTGGATGTTTGAGCTGGCTGCGGCACTCCGGCCGTGGCACAGGCCGGTAGTTTCGCGTGCTCGCCGGGTACCCTGATTTTCTACAAAAAAGTGCGATTGTATGTCGCACCGAGAGCATACGCGGTATGACCCGAATGCCATCCGTTTAGTGCATATCCTCTGTGTTTGCTGTTGGTTGCATGTACTGAGATCGCCGTTTTGTCATCAAGTCGTACGGTTTGATTCGTCGTTTCAGGACGCGTGGGTTCCAGCGGCCGGGGCGGGGTGGGTTGATGATCAGGTCGGTCCGCAAGCAGCCGTCGCCCGGCGCCGACTTGACCGCATTGACGCTCATCAGCCAACGCGCGGCATCAATGAAACTCACGCGGTTCGGATCGACGACGTTTCCTGCCGCGGCGCACATCGCGGTTCGCACCAGATTATACACCAGCGTGAACACCAGCAGTTCTTTCATCACGCCGTCCGGGGTTTTGCATTTGAGTTGATCCATTTTCATTGTCTGTTTGAGATGGCGGAAGTTGGTTTCGATCTCCCACCGCTGGCCGTAGAGCTGGGCGATCTGGCGCTTCGGAAAACGCATCGGGTCCAGCAACGTCGTCACGATCGTCACGACGCGTGTCCGCCGGCCGGGAACCGTGATGCAGTAACGAAGTTCTCGTAAGCTCATCGTCGCAGGCAGATCATCGTACTGCTGCTGTGTCATCCACACGGGCGGCTTTGGCGGCTTGACCCATTCGACGAGTTGATCATCGGCGCCCAGCCGCCGCACGAAGCGCGACGTCGGCATGCCGCGTTTACGCTTTTTGCCGCGTCGCTGGTGCGCACGATTCGGGGTGAAGTCGACCAGATGCTTCTGATGAACACGCAACACCGCGTCGAGTTTCTTCAATGCCAGCATGGCCAGATGCGCGAACGAGCAGAACCCGCGGTCGCCCAGCAGCACGTCGCCGGGCCGGAGCATAGACGACATCGCGGCGGCCTGGCTCATTTCGTGGACGTTCAGGCAGAACATCGACAACTGCACGATAAGGCCCGTGGCCAGATCGACCAGTGCCAGCAGCTTGATCATCGGAAAGCCGATGCCGGGATGCTGCGCATCGGGTTGCGGCCAGAGCCGCTGCATCGCCGGCGTGTCGGGCGTAGAGCAGTTGGTGGCATCGGCGATCAACACGCGCCGCCCGAGCCACGTCGCGGCGGTGCTGCGCGTGCATTCGATACAATCACGACACAGCGTCTCGATCACCGATGCCATCGCCAGCAGGGGCAATCGCGCCCGCGCGTCACAATAACTCGACGGGCAGACCGCCGTCTGGCACAAGTGTCGCAGATGCGTGATGGCCGTGTTGCCGTGCAGCACCTGTAAGATGAACAGCTTGAGGATCGTGGCCGGATCGAGCAGCCGATCGCGCCAGACGTGCTCGGCCTGAGTGAAAAGTGTGTTGATGCGATCGGCTCCGCCGATCAACAACAAGGGATCAGATTTGATCCCCGCAAGGGTTCGAGCGACAATGGCCATCCGTGGCCTCCTGTTGGTTGGTGACAAACACACCACCATTCTGACAGGAGGCCGCGTTTCGCGCTACGATTCATAAAGCGCGCGGTAGCGCGGACTTATGGACTAAGCGGATGGCATTCCGGTATGACCCATTAAATTGCAACGGCTTCCGTTCGACGGTTTGGTCGTAACTCGTGTCACCAGGACATACAAAAGAGCCAAGCATTGAAGCTTGGCTCTCGGCGGAAAACACCGCCAACGATTCGATCAACCCCGGCCGTTCTCACTGTCGCGGGCACGGAGGTTGGTGATGAATGTGTGGCAGTCCAGCAGCAGCTTGGCGACGATCGGCAGATCGTCGTATCCGAAGCTGGACGTTTCGTGCCATTCGTCGTTCACCTTGTAACTGCGGGTGACGGTCACGTTGTGGAAAATCCCAGAGTCCACCCGGTTCTGCCAGATCGCCGCTTTAAGTCGGCGGTGGCGGACGGTGTGAACGGGAACACTTTTGGCACCCGCACCGGCGGCGGCGTTGCCCGACATGGACGACGGTGCCGACGTGGCGCGGGGCGGTTTCGTGTTGGAACTTGCAGAGGCCATGATCAAACTCCTTATTTCGACGGATTCAGCGCGCAGCGAATTTCCGGTCGATCAAGCGATCGACGAATGCGGAGAATCCAATTTGCGCAGTGAACGGGTTGGGAAGGAACTAGACGGGTTCGGGTTCGGGCGAGCGAAGGAACTGGCCCAAACATTCGTACGGGTAGCCGGCTTTTAGAATCTCATCGGCGGCCCGGAAGATGCGCTGGGCCGAGCGGGACGGGATTGCACCGTCGCTGCCTCGGCTTAGCCAACTTTGAATGTAACCGCGGCAGCAATCATCGCCGGGCAATCCCAGCGACTCGCAGCAGATCAACGCCACCGACTCGGCTTCGACTTCGCGAAGGTTGACCGGCGTCCGCTCGTGATCATCCATCCGGCGAAGCTCCGCGGTGTGGCCGAGAACGACATGCGCCAGTTCGTGGAACAACGTCTTGTGCGGCAGCACCGCGATCGGCGACACCGCCACCGTGCGTTCGGCCGCGACACCTTGCACGTTGCCGTTGGGGTTGTCGAATGGAACACGCTGAATGTTCAGTCGCTCCAACGCCCGCTGTTCACCCCAATCCGGCAACTCCGTTGGCGGGACGTCTTCCCCTTCAGTCTGTGACAACACAAACCAATGAGGTTTGAAGGCGAACACCGTGCGGGTGGCACGACCGGCGTTGCGCTCTGCGCCATCACCGACCATCGGATCACCGTCGTCATTGGTCGGCGGCTCGCTTTTCTTGCGACGCACCTGCACCGGCATGCGCAGCGAGATCGCCTTCTCCCCTTTCTTCACCTGCCGACCGAGCTTGTGCCAACCCTTGTAGGTGTGGATCGGCCCAGGCGGAATCTGTCGAAACAGGCACTCGAACATCGCCAACAACTGATTGCCGACCGAATAGTGCCAGAAACGGGAGTATGCCGATGAGATGACGCCGGGCCTGGCCACGGCATCAATCAACAGTTGCGACCAGTCCGGCGGCGGACGGGCGGTGGGATGAGCGGACATAGACAACCTCCTGTCCCGATCAGGCGGGACGTAAAAACAGTTGATGATCGATTAACAAAGGAACGGTGGGATTCTGCCTTCATCCAAGCACGGATCGGGCGGGTTTGTACAGTCGCCTAGGCGCGGTTATCCACAGTGGATAGTTTGGGATTGTTGGTGGCTTGCCGGTGTTACCGAAGCCGCGTTTCAGGCCATCCACTGCCGCAATCGATCTTCGACGCCGGCTCGCGGCGTTGAATAGCGCTGCCGGCAGTATCGAATGATGCGTTCTTTCACCCGATCGGCACCGACTGGCGGAGGCAACGTGTGACCGATGAACGGATCGAGGTGTTCCCCGCCGTCGAGCAGTCGAGCCACAACCGTGTGGTTCGGCAACCCGCTAAATGTCGAAGGCGGATAGAAACCGCCGCACTGACGGGATAGTGTTTCAGCATTCTTCTCACTCGTGCGAAACGCGATGGTGTTTGCGGCGTTAGCGGCGACCGCGTCGCGGACTTCCGGAGCAATTTGCTCAAGGTGTTGGTGAAACAATGCAATCGAAAGTTTGAACTTACGCGATTCAGAAAGAATGTCGGCGAAGTTGGTGCCGGCGAAGTTCTGAAATTCATCCACGAGAAGTGCGTGGGGAGCACGGTCGGCTTCCGGTTGATCGGCCCGCCACAGCGACGCGGTATAGAACGACGAGACCAGCAATGCGCCGATCAGGCCACTGGCGGCTTCGCCCAATCGGCCCTTGGAAATGTCGGCGACGAGGATTTTGTTGCGATCCATTATGAATGGAATGTCCAGGCGGGTGCTCACTTGGCCGAGCACATTCCTGAGCGGGCCGGACAAAAGCAGGCTGCCGACTTTGTTAAGGATCGGGCTGATCGCTTCACTGCGCAACCGGCTGTCCATCGTCGCAAATTCGATCAGCCAGTACCGCCGCACGATCGGATCGGTTACCTGCCGCGTGACCCAATCGCGGTAACGACCGTCCACGAGCATCCGCTGAACGCTTAACAGCGTCACATTCTCACATTCTGTTAACGCGGCGATTGCGTTGGATAAAATGTACTGAAGTCTTGGCCCCCACGAATCCCGCCAGATCGATTGAAATGCGCTCACAATCGCATCAGTTACCAGATGCCGCCGATCGGCGGGCACGTTGGCGAGCAGGTTGAAGCCGATCGGATGCTCCAAATCGGCCGGCGCGAAATAGACGACATCATTCACGCGCTCACGCGGCACGAGCGACAATGCACGGCTGGCCAAGTCTCCGTGCGGATCGATGATGCTGCATCCGCGGCCCAATCGAACATCCTGCTCGAACATCGACAATAACAGCGTACTCTTGCCGGTTCCGCTGCCGCCGATCACATGAAGATGCTGCTGTCGCGAAGCAAGCGAAAGCCCGAACGGCCGTCGTTGGCCGCCCCAGATATCCCGCTCCCCCATTTGAATAAAATCATCCATGGCCCCCGGCGGAGCCACCGTTCCGGCACGTCGATGTCGTCTGCGTCGTCGAAAGACACAACCCCGTGCACATCAGCGACAAACCATTTTTAGGAGTCGCCGGGATATTCGGTGGCTCGGCCGGACGTCAGAAGCAATTGCGGATGAAGTATTATACTCCGGATTTCATATCGTCCGCGAGCAAGTCAGCTGCCGAGCGAGAACAGGTCGGTCGGTCAGCCTGATCTGCTTGGCGGAGCGATCCTCGCTATCAAACATATGGGTTTATTTCACCTTTTTTCCTGCGAATTCTGGAAGGTGAAGTAAGCCTCGCGTTTGTCCGGACGTGGTGGCCGAACCGCGCCATTCAGTACCTTACAGGCAAGAAAGTTTGCTTTCACGCCGTTTCAGTTTCTGGCGCGGGAAGCCGAGTGCAAGTGGCGACAACTCGGCGACGGCATCGTATTCATCGACCGACCGATCTAGATAAGCCGTTTAGCTTGCCGCGGCTGTCCCCAGTTTTTAGTCACACCTCGACACCTTTCGGTTGAAAATCGATTAGGCAGCAGTTCGAAAAGCACGATTACAGGCGCCGGAACCTCGGCTTACTTCGACCTCCAACTGTCACACAATCAAAGTCGTTGCGCCATCGTACAAATCACGCAACACCTACTTCTTTATCTAGCGGTCTGCCGTTTAGTCCAGGCTGCTAACACGTCAACCCCGGCGGCGGCAAAGTTGTCTAATTGGCAATATTCGACCGTCGATCTCTGAGTTGAAACCGATTCAGAAAGCGCTTTGTCCTTCTCCACCAACCCAACAGCGTAGACAACTTTTTTGACCTTGCTCAAGACAATGCAAGTAGCGCACATGAGGCAAGGAACTGCCAAAACATACAGTCGGCATGCAGAAAGATCGGGTGATCGAAGAAAACGACTTGCTGCTCGTATTGCTTCAATCTCAGCATGGCTTGATGGATCATGCGTGACGTGAACTGTATTAACGCCTTCTGCGATAATGGATCCGCCGTGGACAACTGCAGCCGCGAATGGACGCCCTCCTTCTTTTGTGTTCTTGCTCGCGGCATCAATGATCCGCCCCATGATTTCGGCATCAGTCATTTTCACTCCTAACGATGATTTCACAACCTAGACGTGTGGGCAGATTGATTTTGAACACATCGCCTTGATCCATTTCTGCAGGCTTGCCGATCTGGATTAACGCCTGAATGACTTCGAAGGAGTTGGCGATCAGGCAAGTCACAGGCTCATGGATCGCGATCGGAAAGTCGTGCCAGATCCCTTTCGATAAGACGATGCCTGTGCCGCCGTTGAAGACAAAGCAACGCAGGCTTGATAGGTCCGGAGTACGATTGATTCCGTCTGGCGGATGGCAATCTGGCTTGGCCAGCACGAGAGCAAAATCGGCACTGCCCAAACCGAGGAAGAACTGAGTGAGGTTCAGATGCCGCTCCAGCCACCGGACCGGCATGTTCGTGGGAAAGACTCGCGCCGTCCGAATGACCGCCCGTCCCGTGTGCTCGAACGGCAGGTTGATGCCTTCGTCGACGTGCGGGTAGAACGGTATGGGAAGCCGCGCATCTGAAACGATCTGATCGACCAGACATCCGAACGGCGCGACCGAGCTGGCTGTGGCTCGCTCCGCGTTCAGGATAATCTGGTTCACAACATCTCCAAGAAAGTCCTTTAGCGCCTTCCCATTCCGGTCAACGCCAGCTCTGAGATGACCCGGCGATTTTCAGGCACTTAAAGAACACGAACAGCGGCATCAATTGGCCGATCTGTTCTTCCTTCCATGAGCTGTTTGCAGACACCTCCGAAAGATCCGCAAGCTGAAGTTCTGCGTGTTGAAACACTCGTATGTTTGTTTCAAATGTGCGATGGTATTTCACAACACCATCTACAAACCACTTGTGCGGACGTGGACCGTCTAAGTGGTAATCTACGATGGCGGAGGTGCCATCGGCACCAAGGTTGGCTGTGTAGAATGGATGATTGATTGACATGATCAGCTGCCCGCCGGGCCGCAGCCAACTCGCGATTCGCTTTACAACATTGGCGAAGGATTCGACGTAGTGGAGAGACAACGAACTCACCACTAGATCATAGGTCTGCTGGCGTGTTTCGAAATCTTCGACAGGCAAATTAATCAATCGGATGTTCTGGACGGCGTTCGTATTCTTTTGCGCTAATGCACACATCTGAGCGGAAATATCGATACCCGTCACGCTGAGCGCGCCAGCCTTACTGGCAGCGAGGCAGAATTCACCCATGCCGCTGCCAATGTCGAGCAGATGTAGTCCCTGCAATGGCGGCAGCATTCTCTGCAGAGCCGGCCATGCGAGCTTTTCAGTCGGGCAGTCTCCCCGCGACCGATACGCCAGATACGCCTTCAGGAAGCTCGGATTATCAAAAATGTTCTGTCGCATTATTTTCCTGCCGATCGCTCGGCATGAATTTCGCGGACGAGGTCGTTCGTATAGCACGATTCGATATCCGGCACGCGCTTCAATACGCCCGATGCGCTGAAGATCTCGGCTGTGTGCTTCCAGGTTCCTTCGGGCATTAGGCCTGATTTTCCCGGTTCGTGCGATAATAATTGTTCTTTCGTGACTCGCCAGACTTCAAGCTCAGTTTGGCGGTTCAGATTCGGATTGAGCTTAAGTACGATGTCAACAACCTCAGCGTCCTGCATTTTCTGCGATTCACTGATCGCCTCAAGCATCGCACGCAAAAATGCTTTCAGTTGCGGGCGTTTTTCGCGAAGCTTCTGTTCGGTAGTAAACACCACGTTGCCACCCGGGCGAATACCATAATTCCACGGGTCGATAATGTTCACAGCATGGCCCTTCTGTGCGACGGCAATCGGCTGATTCGACACATATCCAACAGTGGACACGTCAATTGCTCCAGTCAAAAGGGGCGTCAGATCAAAGCCGATGGTCACTTCGGTAATTCCCTTTCGATCGATGCCCTGCTTGGCCATCAGCGCTTCGTAGACGGTGCCGGTGTCTGAAGCGGGAATAAGACCTACTTTCTTTCCCACAAAGTCTTTCGGCTCCTTAATTCCAGACTCTTGAAGCGAATAAGCCACAACGCCCGATTTCACATATTCCTCCGCAATCGCGATGATCGGGATTCCCTTCTCACGGGCCAATAGGATCTGCGCATAGCTGGCAAGCCCGATGTCGTCTTCGCCGGCAATGACGGACTTGATCGGATCGACATTAGCACCGCCGGGCCGGATATCAATGTTCAGATTCTCACGTGCATAGAGCCCTTTCTCTTGCGCAATCAAGTGATGAGCAAACGAACTGTAGATAAACCACTTCAACCGGAACGTCAGCTTTTCAGGTTGCGGCTGGGTGGCCGGTGCTCGGGTCTCGGGCCCCAATCTACCGGGTTTCGGCAGGAGCGCAGCAGCGATTGCAATAACCGTCACCGCAACAACGGTGACAACGATGGTGACCTTTTTCTTGGACATACGAACTCCTTCTTAAACTAAGACGTGTATTTTCGAAGACACCACTCGATGCCCGCAACCGACGTAAACGCCAGCAGACCAAGCGCCGCGGCAAGCATCGCGGCGGCAAACACCAGGCCCGAGTTGAGATTCGCCGACGCGATCGTCATCGTCACCCCAAGGCCGTGCCTTGCGCCGGCCGTCTCTGCGATCAAGCTTCCAAGCACCGCACTGGGGGCGGAAATGCGCATGCCCGCGATCAACATCGGTACACTCCGGGGAACGATCAACTTGCGGAACAGTTGCCAACGCGTTGCCCCGAATGCGCGAAACAGATCGTGTTCGGCCTGACTTGCACTGGAAATCCCCTCAACTCCCGCGACCAGGATGGGAAACAGCGCCACAACCGCCGCAAGCAGCAGCTTGGCAGTCATTCCATATCCAAACCACAGGAGAAAGATAGGCGCGCAGATCACGATGGGAACCGACTTGAGCGAAACCGCGACCACGATTATAGGCCGGCGAGTCGAATTTATGATGAACGTCAATGATGCCAACAGTAGCCCGATGAAAAGCGCCAGAACGAATCCGCAGACCGACTCCACCAGCGTATAGAGAAAGTCAGTGGATAGGGCTTGTCGGTATTCCCATCCGCTGCGAAAAACCATCGACGGTGGAGGCAACAGGTAGGAACGCACGCCGATCAACCAACAGAGAAGTTCCCACATGATCAGGAGTCCAAGTATGGTAGCGACAAACTTAAAGACTATGCGCCCCATGTTGCTACCCCTTCCTCTCGTGAGGCGGTGCTGCCACCCACTTGCACGGTCGCTAAGACCGCGCGAACCTGTCGCCGGATATCGCCGAGTTTCTGGTTATCAGGGTCGCTAAGGCGATCCTGCAGACCAATCTCAACATTGTATTCTTGAAGCACAGATGCCGGTCGTGGCGACAGTGCTAGCACGCGGTCCGAAAGCAGAACCGCTTCATAGATGGAATGCGTCACCAGCACGCACGCGATGTTCAACTTCGCCACCAGCGACGCCAACGTGGCATACAAGGTTGACCGCGTAAGTTCGTCCACCGACGCGAACGGTTCATCGAGGAGCAGCAGTTGTGGACGGCGCACCAACGCCCGCGCTAGCGCGACGCGAGCCTTCATGCCGCCCGATAACGCCCTCGGGTGGTAATGCGCGAATTCTCGAAGTCCAACCTGCGTCAACAACTCGTTAATGGCGCTACCAATATCTTCCACCCGTTGATTCGGCCCAAGCTCGAGCGCGAGCCGAACATTTTCGAATGCAGTACGCCAAGGCAATAGCACTGGGTCTTGAAATATGAACCCCACACCCTCACTCGGCGTGTAGTCGCCGTAGTTGATCTGGCCGGACGACGGCATTTCTAATCCGGCGATCATGCGAAGCATCGTCGTCTTGCCCGAGCCAGAGGGTCCGCACAGGCTGATCACCTCCCCCGATCGCACCGACAGCGACAGATCCTTCACGACCTGCAACGGGCCTGCAGGACTTGGGAAGGACTTCGAGACGTTGTGGACGCTGAGCAGAAACACAGATACCTCACGTTAACTTTTTTCAGTTATTACAAACGGGGGAGTAGGGCACGAAGCTTGTCACTCTGATCAAATTCATGGACCAGATAGTCGATGCAACTGTCGCACGTCGCTATGTCCGTGTAGAGCAGCAAGTCTCGATTTGCACTCGGACCGCCAAATGGAAATCTCCCGAAAAGTTCCCTCTCGCGTCTGCCTTCTGATGTCACGACGGAGTAAAACCCGAATCGCATGTTCCATGCCCAGAACGGGCACCACTCGGTCGCTATCAGGTGGACACGGGAATCGATGTCCTTTTTCGAAAGGTCAACCGCCATGAGCGACTGTCTCATTTTCAAATGATCTGCAGCGACTCGGGCACCGTCTATCCCTCCATGCAAGCGGGCATTTGAAATTCTCTCCAGTACGGTGTCTGCCGGCCGAATGTAAACAAAGCAGCAACCGCGCTTCACGGCACTAATCCAGGCATCGCGAAGCAAGTTCCATCCACCTGGAGTCAGTTCGAGCGGAAGCAAGTTCACGGAACAAATCACCACAAGATCGTCTTCATCCAGTGCGCGATAGAGGTCAAGAATGCCGGACTGGAGGTCGGTAGACTTGGACCGGATATTCCGCGCAATGCCGAGCCGAACGTTCTCCTTCGCAACTTTGGCGGGGCTGCGACGGCTCTCTTGTCGTTGCGTGGCGACGGCAAAATCGAATCGTTCGGCCAACCGCTCTCGACCCACCTCGAGGAAATCAGCAATCGCCTCGGTTTCCTCGATCGAAAATGTGTTGCGCTTGAGATGAACGCGAAATTGAGAACGGTCCACTTGGATTGAATCCGCAAAACCAATTTGGGTCCGGCCAGCCGCCTTCAAAGCCTCTTTGAAAACTTTCGCAAGCTGAATGGTCGGTTTGTTCGCCATGCAACTATTGTTTCTCACAATCATTGAAAAGGCAAATTTTTCTGGCAATCTTCTTGACTCATACAATCCTAGTCGTTATTGTAACTGGTAACACTTGGGGGTTTTTGAAAATGCAATAGCATTGGGCTAGTTGATGTGAAGCGTGTCGGTTTGGTCTGAAATATGAAAACCCCGCGGACATTACGAGTGTCCGCGGGGCACAAACAAATGTCGGCCGGAGCCAACACTTCCGTTCCTTATTTTACACTAACATGTGTTCGTGTGCAAGGAAAAGGCGCTCCGACCTAACTTCGGAGGCTACGTCGTGTCCAACTTTCTTGATCATCGTGCCCTCACGCACGATCGCGTCCTTATTGTGCCGCGTATTTCCCTCGCCGCGCTTCAGGCGGTGACCTCGGGTGATGCGCTGGCGTTCATCGTTCCGCAGTATTACACCACCGCTGATTGCGCGCTCTTCACACGCCGCCTGTTGTCATTCGATCGTTGGACCAGCTACGAAACTGGCACCGGTGCCGAGGCGATTGGCACGCTGGGTAGCTCGCTTTTCGGCTGTTTGGGCCAAGAATTTTGCGAATCGTATTTTGACGGCGCCGCAGAAATGATGGCCGCCATCTCCGATCACTTTTCGCCATTTGCGTATCCAATCGATCGCGTGATTCGTGAACTCGATCTGGTGTGGCCGCATGGGGCTTCCCTTTGGCGTGTTAACGGCCGCGTTTGTTTCGCCGGTCTTGCTCGTATGTTCCGCAGCGGCGGTGCCGCGTTGCCCCACGACGATCGCGCTGACATCGATTTTCCGGCGGAAGAAACCTCAGCGTCACTCGATCAACTTTTTATCAACGTGTACTGCTCGAAAACCGTAGGCGGCGGCAAGCTTCAAATTTGGGATCGCCGAATCACCGACCGTGCCGAATATGATCGTTTGCGCGACGGTGACAGCTACGGCCTTTGTCGCGACGTGCTTGGCGAGCCAGAAGTAACGATCGACCCACCGCTCGGCGGGCTGCTCATTGGTTCAGCGCGTCGTATTCACGCCGTGACCGCATGCGAGGGCGAAGGGGTGCGCCTGTCGGTGTCATCGTTCATCCAGTACGCCGGCGATAATCGCCCGTTGTTTGTTCACTCGTGATTTATCCTGATACAGCCTGCCCGGTCATCGTTTGACCGGGCGGCTGCATCGTGCGTTACTTAAGGAGTACACCAACATGCACGTCAAAAAATCACTCGTTTATTTGCTTCCGAATCCGCCTATTCATTCCAAGGTTTTGATAGTGTCTGCGACAACTTCCGCCAACGGTGAAACCATCGTGCGAACCGACCCTTGTATTTTCCACCCCCAGGGTGGCGGCCAACGCGCCGACGTCGGAACGATTGGCGGATTTCGCGTACTCGACGCGCACAAGACCTCGGACGGCGACGTTGAAATTGCGCTTGAGTCGGCTGCGGCCGGCCTTGTGCAAGGTCAGTTCGTCGACGCCAAAGTCGATGACGACGTTCGTCGATCCAACGCCGCATTACACACTGCCGGCCATGTTCTTGCGAACGTGGTTGAGCAGCGCTTTCCAGCACTCAAAGCCACTGGCGGTCACCACTGGAAGGACGAAGCGCGCGTCGTCTTCACCGGCCCACTGTCGGTTCCAATCGAACAGTTCGTCAATATTATCCAGAAAGATCTGGCCGCCGCCATCAACGCCGATATGCTCGTTGCCGTCCTTGGCGATCCACATGCAAACCGTGAGATCAAGATTGGCGAACTTGCCTCACTTCCGTGCGGCGGCGTACATCTAGCCCGTACCGGCCAGCTGAGCCACATACTGATCCGAAAGGTAAAGCTTGCTGGCAAGGAACTCCGGATCAGCTATGACGCGTCCCCGGTTACACTGGTCGACGAAGAAACCGGAGTCGTCACGACCTTCGCACCATGAGCAATTTCACACTGTCGTCAACGTCAAAACCGCCGGGCACGCTGCCGGCGGTTTTTTGATTCCCGTGCATTTGATTTACGGTCGGCCTGGAGACAATGAACAGCGGCGGCGTATGAATCATTGATAAGCTACTCGACACCCATGATGCCGCACAAACTAATGAAAGAATAGTGGCGACCGGTTCCGCACATCCCTCCTAAACGCACCGCGACGACCCAACGCCCGCCGAGCGATCCGCGGGCGATGCTCCACGGCAACTTCTGAAACATGCCTATCGATACGCCCTACCCGATCGGATCGGACCGCGGAAGGCCCAACTCGACCATTTCAGAAAACGGCGGGCCAACGTAACGCACAACGCACCCTTCATTCACTGCAACTTTGCCTCGATCGCTAGGGACAAATCGATTATGGGCATTTGGCGGTTTGATGGCTCGGGCGCTGGATCAAAAATCTCCTTAACGCACGTCTTGGTCTCAGAGCAACTTGGGTGTCGCAGGCTGGTCGCGGTAGGATGTCTACGATTGCTGGGTACGCGGCTGTAGTCGGCGGCGACTCCGCGACGCTGGTCTGGATAAGATCGCTCACTATTGGCTATCTCTTACGACAAACCTTGCGTTCCACGAGGAACCGCTGAACGCTGGTGATCCAATTTCCTTGCGGATCAGTTTGCCCGACCTTCCAGCGGCTGATCATTGAGTATCCTGCACCCAACTCTTTGGCCAACTGCTCCTAGGTTATAACTCAAAGCGAGTCGCTCGCAACGGATCTGGCCGCCGCGGTGGCATACACGGGTCGGCTAACCCTATTGTTGGCGTTTGTGGTACGAAAATGAGGATTTGGCGCGCAGGTGGATGCGCGGTAAATTCGCCACACAAGTTAAGTCGTGCGCTGTTTAACCGAATTACGCACACCGACTCCGCTCGACATGGCCTGAGAGCCATGTCTTGGCACCCCAAATTCTGGCACCGCGATTCCAG
>JAWXBP010000089.1 GCA_034440135.1 Planctomycetia bacterium | reverse complement strand
GCTCGCCGGCGAGCCGGCCTAATTCGAGTGCTAGCATTTCCCGGCGTTCTGATGGCCAATTGCGAGTGATCCGAGCAACGCCTCCTTTGGCTCGTACCCTGGCAACGGCCTCCACGAGATCGTCGGTCGGATCCCATCGTCGGGCGGTGATAAGGCCGCCAGTTTTGGCGTCCTTGCCGAGCTGCCAGACCCAACTAGAGCGACCGCGCCAACTGACGCGCTGAGCTTCGGCGCCAATTTCGTATTTGGCTTGTTGCATCGTTCGCCACGTGTGTTGGCGCTGGACTGACAGACGTCGAATGTCGTTCGTTGCGACGGGCCCAACGGGTGAGCAATTGGCGCAACCAGGCGGCAGCCTCGTCTCTCGCGGTCATAACGGTCTTTCCTCATCAGTTTCCTCGCTCGCTTTAACGGTGCCGATTCTTCGCGAGGATCCCCCAGTTTGGAAATCTGGCGACATCAATGCCCAGCGCTTCGAGCTTGTTGCGAATTTCAGTGCATGTCCAAAACTTCGGCGATCCGTCGGCGTACAGGCCCATTCCCTTTGCCACACACTTCTTGCTTCGTGTCCGCAGCACGTTGACGAAGGCTCCTTTGCTGCAAGCGAAAATGTTCACTCTGAGTTTTTCATCTGCAAGCGCTGCCGGCCCCGCACCGAGGCAGACGTGGAATTCCGCCTCGCTGATAAGCCCTTCGTCGACGGTAAGTGCGAACGCCGGCGCATGCCAACGCTGTGCATTGCAGTCGCCGAGTACTTTGAGGACCTTGGACGTCAGCGCGATTACTTGGTCGCCGCGTCTAATCAAGCCAACGTTGTCGTCGCTGCGTTCCCCTAGCTCGTTAGGAGTTTGTTGAGACTGTTGAGTTGGTGGAAGCTTGGCATGAAACAGCTTGGTTTGAGCTTGTTGCGCGTCATCGTCCAGAAAATCCCCGTGGGTTTTTTCTGGCTTATCCGCGTCGGCCTCGTTGTCTCGGTCGGCATCCCGTTTGGTCAGGGCCGCTTCGCCCGTTTCCGGTTCGAAGAGTTCTCCCTGCTCATCGCGGTCGCCGATACTTCGCCACTCATTTGGATCGACTACTTCGACGTCCAATCCGGCGGCGTCGTAGCTTCTTACCCTCAACCAACCTTTATCGCGTAGCCCGAAGACTGCGCTTTTGGCACTCGTTGGGTCTTTGTTGCCAACAAACCTTGCCAGCTCGTCCCACGTGATTGGAGGCGGCAACCCCGGAGCGCACCCTGCTTTCATCCAGAGGGCCAGCAAATAGAGCTTCTGCGACGCCCCGAGCTGCTGGGACCGCATGACGTTCACGGGCGCAACCCGCTCGATCCATGCCGCCAGGTCGGACGATTCCTGTGTAGATGGACGCATCGACTATGCTCCTGGTTGTTGCTGAGCACAGCGCGGAGCGCCTGCCCTTTTTTCAGAGGTCGGCAACGGGAATGGCTACAACGGCTCATGCGCCCTTCCTCCCTTCGCCGATACGCGCTTTGAATTCGCGATCGGCCGCGGCGAGCCGCTGCCGCATGGCTCGCTGAGGCGCAGGGGCTGTCGCCACGTCGAGAGTCGACGGAGCGATTTGATCGCGGGCGTTAACCGCCGCGTGGAATTCTTCCAGGGCGCGTGGATCCACTACTCGTTTGCCGCCATGACGACGGGTGACCAGGCGAATCCCGCCGACGCCAACCTTCCACCAACGAAAGATCGTGGCCCGGTTTACACCTTCGCGCTCCGCCGCCTGCTGCAGTGTGAGACGTTCGACTCGTCGAAAGCATCCCATTGCTCGTTCTCCATGTTTGTGCCGTTTCGCAACATGGAGATCATTAAAACTAGCGCTTCAATTCGGTGATTTGAAGCGCGTTAGTTTGCTCGAAAAAGTTTACGTGGCTGGTCGCAACTCCTTGAGAATACGACGTTTGGGGCGACCATTATCTCTTCCGATTAGCGATTTTCTCGAAGATCGCAACGGCGTACTGATTTGAAGCGCGCGATTTGAAGCGCCAATTGGATCCGCAGGCTACGAATTTGGTTTGTCCTTCTGGCTGCGGTTGAAGTTCGAGATAGTATTTCGTGTGAATTTGCTATCAAGTCCGAGCCGGCGTGCAATGACAATTGGTTTCAATTGCCGGTTTGCACAAAAGTACTCGATCACTAATTGAGCGTCTTTCTTGTGCTGATCTGACGCGTGATCTCGACCACGTTTGTTCGCCTTTCCTTTCCGATCTTTAGTGTTCTTGGATTTCAGCGTTGAGATCGTCGAGTCGCCTACGGCTGCCCTCGGTTGAGCCTCGTCATTGGGAAGTTGCTCGACGTGGTTCAGCTGTCGGAGATGTCTTGTAGCCTTCCAGACCGCACCCTTGGTTACGCCGTGGCGCTTGGCCAGCTCCGCAATATCCTTATCACCTTGCCGGAAGTCGGCGGCAATTGCACGATGGCGTTCGGCCACGGAGGGATCTCTTCGGCCTCTCGGCCTCCCGTCGTACGTTCGCAATGGCGCGGTAACTGCTCGAATGGTTCCACGGCTCACTCCGAATTGAGTCGCCAGCACAGCCGAGTCGTGTTCGCCGTTTTGGTAGGCTACAACAATCGCTTGGTTGCGTTTTACGATACGATCGAGTGGCAACCTAACGCGCCTCCAATTGCGCAAGCTGACTTTCGTGCCTTCTGTGCGGCCGCTGTAGATCGTCACTGCCGCTTGTAGCTTTTCCCGAGCTAAACATTTCTTTGATCTGAGACGCCGCGGCAAGACTCTGTCAAGGAATAAGTATCTGAAGCCTGGCGTCTTGGCGATTTCGCCCATTTTATTCTGACTCCAGGCATTGCTCGCGACATCGCGGAAGTTCCACATCAGGGCAAATGGAACGAACATGCCAGCTCTGATCATTCCCTGTTTCAAGTGTTTAGGCCGTTTCGGGAGCTGGCCAGTGGCGTATTCCTCGAGTGGGTCGCCTTGATCCGCCGTTAAATTCAAGATGTCACAGCACTTTTGTTTTTCGTTGTTCCACTGGTCTGGCGTGAGGGGCGGGGAAAGTGCCGCCAGCGTCGATGGACGGTGATATGTGTTGGCGAAGCGCAACAGGGAATCTCGCTTCTTTTGTAACCAAGCTTTTGAAGTTCCTCGCGTTCCGGCGTTGTCTTTCGAGAGTTGGTCCCCAGCGGCGGCGACCCAAGCGGACTGGTCGTCGAGCCAGCTCAGCGGATAGCCGTTCTTGCAGCATTCGATAGCGACGTCGAGCGCTCGTCGGTCCTTTTCACTGGCCCGCCAGCGCACTAATGAGCGGCTACCGCAACGAGCCCGGGCGATACGTCCGTATTGGCTTTCGGCCTGCCTCAGTTGGGTGATGTTTCGCTCGATGACATAGACACCACTTGGAGTGATACCAGAAAGAAGCCACAAGACGCGTTCATACCATTCGTCCAAGGAGCGCGCGCGCCACACGTTATGTTCGAACCAGTCGCGGTACGGCCCCGCGTGGTCGCGCTTTTGCTTTGCATCAATGCGCACCGCATTTGCCATGTGGGCGGTGTAGTCGAGCGTGGCGTCGATGGCTTGGACCTGCTCAATTGTCAGCACGTGGATATCGCCAGGTGGGTTCGCTCCCAGCAATAGGAATCGTTCGAACCACGCTAAGTCTCCGTAGCGACGTAGCGCCGTTTCAACTCTGCTACGTTTCAGGGGCTCGTCCAGGATGTCGAGTTGATTCACCAACTTGATCGCTTCGGACTTGCTCACAGGCGGCGTGTCGCCAGCGAGAGTTCCCAAGTTGGGTTTCGTGACTTCGTTGAGGAGCAACACCCAAACAGGCGCGTACATCAGCTTCACCTTGCCATCGTCATAGATGCGCAGTTCGGTTGGAGACGCGTTTTTTGTTGATTCGGTTTCCATTGTTCAACCTCGATGGTCTTATTCCATTTACCGAGCGATTCGCAGGGCTGGCGCGTTGCCTACCGGCGCATAACGCTCCGTTGTCCGCTGATCTTTGTGCCCAAGCGCGGATTGAGCGGCCTCTAAGCCGCCCTGTGCTCGCGCCTCCGTCGCGCGTGCTCGGCGCAGACAGTGAGAGCTCCAATGCGGGATTTCGGCGCGTTTCCATTCCGCCTCGGTGGGTTCGCGCCCCAACTGCTTTTCCAGCGCGCTTCGGCGGACTTGATTTGCCTCACGGATGCCGCGGGTGATGGCATGTCCGTAGCTGTTGCGGTCGTACTTTTCGCGGACGCGACGTGATGGCGCACGCTCGGCCCCGGCGTCGGTGCGAAGCGGTTGAAGGATTCGGTACACGTTGCACGCTGTCAGCCCGAAATTCTGCGCCAACACCTTGGCGTCCCGCTCCCCAGCGAGGAAGGCGGCGCGGATCGCCTCGTCGCGTTCCCGCTGACGCCACTTAATGGCGTCAGCCGGCCGAAATAGGTATCCAGTCGGGTAGCGGAGTAAGTAGGGGCTCAGAATCGCTTGAGCCTCTTCTCCCAAAGGGATCTCGCATTCCTCGCCGAGGTGTGCGGTCTTGTGTCGGCTGGGGCGGTACATCCATTTGCCCTGGTACGCGGGGTCGGCGGTCCGGTCGACCTCCGCGGTCTGCATCCCCATCGCGTTGCCAGCTCGGCAGCCGGTGAGCCGTTGGATCCGCACCATGTCCCGTACCGGCGGAGGCAAGTAGGGCAACGTTGCTTCTACCCAGATGTCGTCGGCACGTTTCGGTTTGGGCGCTTCTCTCGCCCCGCTCTCCCCCGCTCCCAACGCGTCGATATTGCAGATTCGCGATGCAGCTTCCCCAAAGTTCTTGTTCCTGACGACTTCCCGGACCAACGCCCACTTGAAGATCTGCTTGACGCGCGCCATGAGGCTGTTGATATACGTGCGGGCGCGCCGTTCGTCGATCATCGCATCACGCATTTCCAGGATTTGAGCTACGCGAAGCTCGCTGACGAGCGTGTGTCCGCATTGCTTTTCAACCCGCATGACCGCCTGGCGCAGGTTGTCCAAATGCGGTTTGGGCTGCTTGTCCGCTGTTTGGTACCTTTTCTCCGCAAAGCTCCAGTAGTGCAGGAGCATTTCCTTGACGAAAAGAATCTCGTCAGCCGGCGTTTCCGGCGACGTGACCGCGGGCGCCGCTGGCGGCGCTTCGGCCAGCTCGGCGAGGCGTTGCCGGTACTTCTTTTTGGTCGCCTTGGCGTGGAACGGTCCCAAGTACTCGCGGCGACCATTGACGCAGATAAAGCCCTGACCGGTCTCGGCGTGGAACCGTAGCTTTCGCTCACGCTTGACGCCAATCTTGCGGGCCGCCGCGATCACCCGGTGCCGTGGGACGCCTAACCGTTCACCGATCTCGCGTTGAGAAAGCTTTCCGGCAGCGAGCAACCGTTCCATCTCCCTTTGATCGATTTCGCTAGCTGCCGCTTTCCGCCGCCGAGCGGGTCGCTGCACGGATTTCGCGCCGGCTTCGTTGGCCGATCGTGCGCGAAGCTCGGCCAGCCTCCGGTTGCTCTCAGTAAGAAGCGGCTCGAGAGGCGAGCGCAGCTCCGGCGACAGGGTGTCGAGCATGCGCTCCAGCTTGAGTGCCTGCGCCTCGAGTGCGGCGATGACGTCCGACAACTTCGACATGTGCATGCCCATTTTCGACCAAAGGGACATATGTCCCTTTGGTCGTCGGTTTGGCCTGCACTGCCGATTGTCGACAGGTGGACGCAATCACTTGCGGCGGCAGAGGTTACGAAAGTGGGCGATAAAGGACTCGAACCTTTGACCCCCAGCTTGTCGAGCTGGTGCTCTAACCAACTGAGCTAATCGCCCTGGAGAT
>JAWXBP010000088.1 GCA_034440135.1 Planctomycetia bacterium | reverse complement strand
GGTAGCAACCGAGACCGCCGAGCGATCAGCGAGGAAAAAGGGCGAGGGCGGTAGCCCGACAACTCTGTTTGACGGCTCGTACTCGAGCCTACCCTAGGAAACGAATCCCGAATCTCCCATACGCTGAAAGCGTTACGGCGCATCCAATCTTCGCTCATCCACGGCGCAACGCATCGTTACTCAACCCGCCGTTCGTCTCCCCAGAGCACGACGAACCGCAGAGCCCGATTCTCCGTCCGCAGCGTCTCGTAGAGCTTGCGGAATCCGGCCGTTTCGCCGACGCAGTCCCTGGCGATTTTCCGGACGCTGCCGTCGGCCAGGAGCAACCGAAACTCCGACACCTCGCTTGCCGGATCTTTCAGCCATTGAAACTCGCGAATCTCGGCGATCCGGCAATGGCCGTTGTCGCCGTGGAACCGGCTGGGGCAGCTCCAATGCAAGGCGCCGTCTTCCAGCCGACATCGCCAGGCCCCGCCGACGACGGTTGAGATGCCGCCGAATAGAATGCATGCACCGAAGACGAAGGTTCCGACGGCGAGCGGAAACCAGCGGTCGTTGAAATACCAAACGGCCCCCAAGCCGAGCACGCCAGCGACGAGAAACACGATTCCGAGCGGCCGAGCAGGCTGATGATGAAAATCGGGGTGATTCGACATCGGGGCGATCCGAAAAATGCGTCGTATTATTTCGTGCGTCGGGCTCGCCGCAGCTCCGAGAGTTCGCTCTGCAACTGTTCAAAGGACAGGTGCCCGTCGAATCCGGGATTCAGTTCCTCGAGTTTCTTCGAAACGGCCTTCAATTGCTCGCCCGCGGGCAACCGACGGACGTCGTCGAGCCACTTCCGAAACGCGTCGTCGCTCGACGCGACCGCATCCGGGGCGGCGGCCCGGCCGGCGAATAGCCGTCGCCGGGGCCGAGCATTCCGGCCATCGCGACAAACCCCGCAACAAAACGCAAGACGGTCGTCGGGCGCATAGGTGGCCTCTTCCGGAAAACGGGCCGGCATATCTCGCACAGATCGCCGGATATTGTAAGCCCCGGCGAAGCACGGCACAAAAACGGACGAGGCGGCGCGCCCGACAAAGAGGGCGTCTCGCTCCGCCGAGAGGACATCGCACGCGTCAAGCGTGCGACCCGTCGCTTCTCGATCGATGATTCGGCCCGCCCGTGGAAGACGGGCCCGCGACAGCCCCTCCGCATTTACGTCAGCCGTCTGGGATGAGTGTGCGATACGGCGTCGCGTTTGGTTCTTGAACCTGCCTTGAACCTGCCAGATTCGAACCTATCGCGTTTAATCTGACCCGCTAAAACCGACCGTTCGCCGTCCGGAGTTCGGGGCGTGGGAAGACGAGTTTGCGTTCGGGTCGGCGCCGGCGTTGGAGAGTTATTTGGCCGTTGTCGGCGGGATGGGCGGCGGCGGTGGCGGAACAGGCGACGAGAGTTCAAACATGTTCCTGTCCGCCAAGCCGCAAATGTCGCTCTCGAACTTATCGAGGGGAACGCCGAGCAAGTTGCATAACTTGCTTAGGATTCGAAGATGAAACTTGACGGCTATGTCGGCAACGTGTTCGTCCAAAATGCCACAACCTTCTTGAATCGCATACGCCGAAGAATGAACTGCGCCGGAGAGCATCTTGTGAATCAGTTCGTATTCCGTTTCGAGCCCAATCTCCTGCGATAGATCCCGCAGCGTCCCCCTGTACCAATTAGTACGGTAGCCCGCAAACTTCCCTTTTTTGGTTACGACAAACTTCCCACAGACCTTATTGAACTCGGCTCGAATCTGTGGTTCGGCCGCCGCCCGTTTCGGACTGTTGGCCATTTTGTTACCCAGAAACGTCGGACTGCTAACGTACCGCTCGAGCATTTCGACTTTTTCGATTAAGTAATGATCAATGTAGAGTTGCCCTCGATCGTCTGCTTTCGTCCGATCGCCAAGAATGTACAACGCCTGAATCATTGCGTCGTATACCCCGCGAAGGATT
This sequence comes from Planctomycetia bacterium, assembly GCA_034440135.1. Taxonomy (NCBI): domain Bacteria; kingdom Pseudomonadati; phylum Planctomycetota; class Planctomycetia; species Planctomycetia bacterium. The sequence goes on along the minus strand of JAWXBP010000088.1, from coordinate 1,462 downwards.
AAGCAGGCATCAAGCTTCCAATCGTGATCGGGGGGCGACTTCGTCTGCAAAATGCCGATCGAATTGCCCGCGTTGGTGATCCGTCGGATGAGCTGAAACGCCGCATCACAAGCCGGGCGTTCGGGGCCAGCATGAGCGGTCTTGAGCACACGCTCCATCAGCTTATTCGCTACGCCAATATGAACATGGTAAACGTCGTTGTTGCTGAGCTTCGTTTCGTGTGCCATTGGCACCTCTGGAAATCGGATTTGAACGTCGTTTGACGTCCGCGCGCCCCCCGGTACACTTCCACCAGTTCAAACGTAGCCACAGCAGACCACGGCCGCGAGGGCCGATCAATCGCCAAGCATAAGACCCCCAGGAAGGCCGCCGCGAAGCCTGCCGCGGTCGTCGACTAGCGAAACCTACCCCGCAAGGAAGTTCAGCGCGACGAGACAATCCGCCTGCGGGTGACGACCAAGGAAGCCGCAGCGATTCGGGCCAACGCCAAAGCCGGTGGGCAAACGGTGTCGGATTTCCTCGGGGCTTCGGCCTGCGCAAGCGATTGACGAAATAGCGAGCCAGCCGGAGCTCGCGGGTGGATGGGAGGAAAACGTCCCGATTCGGCTTCGGTCGGGCCGGGTTTTTTGTTGAGTTTGCTTTCAAATCGCCGCCGGCGTACGACGGTGGTTCATTGATTCACACCGAACCGCTCCAGGGAGTTCGCATGGGCAGTTGGTTGCTAAGCCTGTTTGCGGCCGCGATCGCCTTGAGCACCCCGTTTGTGACCGGGTGGGCACTGCGAGTGATCGCCACAAAGCATGAGCGGCGAGAAGAGGTCAAGCGACTGATTCTCGATATCACTCGCCAAGTCGGACAGTATCGAAAAGCATGGTCACGAAATGCACTCTTCGATTATTGTGCGAGTACTTCTAATGAGGCTCTAAAGACTACGCTGCCAGCCTACAAGGCGGTCATGTTCCAGGACGCGCAGGGCGCCGCACTAAGAGGGATGGAAGCACACGAAGAGCAACATGGGTGTGCCCTTGATTTAACGACAAGTGGCCGAGCAGCACTGCTAATTTTCGGCAAAGACGGGGCGGAACTCGGCAAGCTTTTCGAAAGACTTTGCGCGATGGGCGCCAATTACACGATCAAGCGACTGGACCGGTTAGAGCAGTCGGAAAAGTTTCTCCATGAAAACACAGCAGTTCTGATCGATCGTGAGTTGCAGCGGCTCTGGGAAATAGCTGACCGAACACCGGAGTGGTATTTCATTCAGCGATGGAACCAAGCGACTGCATCCGTAAACCGAGCGAAGAATGCAGCGATTCGAACCGCGAAAAATTGGCACCGTAGCGGCGCGCGGATCGTAAAAAGAATTCGGGACTTAAGGAAAAAGGATCCACCGTCTCCCGTTTGATTCACTTGCATTTAGTACTCGGCCGCCGACTTCTCCCCAACATTTAGCGGCTCGATTCGC
>JAWXBP010000087.1 GCA_034440135.1 Planctomycetia bacterium | reverse complement strand
GGCTGGAATCTCGAAGTCCCTCTTGTCTTTGTGGCATTCCACATACTCCATCGCCAAGCCATCGTCGAAATAGTGTGCGACAAACGTGCGGGTCGCCTGATTTCCGAAGCGAAACGGCTCCTGTTGCCTAGCTGGCGCCGCCTCCGAGTCGCCGGTCAAGCCACGGACGGCAGGCCCGCTGCGGCCGGTCAAGGCGTCCAGAACGATCTGCATTTGTCGGCACTGTGTAAGATGTGTGGTCTCCCCAGTGCTGACGTTGATCAACGAGAACGTGACATTTCCCCCGGGCAGGCGCATCGGGGCGATCGAGATCGAGAGAGGGCTCCCCTTGTACGCGTGCTGCGTGATACCCTCAATGTGGTCCTGCAACTCGGCGGGGTGGCCCTTTTCCCGTTTCTTGTTCAATTGGTTTTTGACCAGCGACCATGCCTGTTCAAAGTCGTCGCCGAGCAGTGAATCCGCCTCCTCCAAATGCACTGGGATGCAGGTTGGACGCTCCAATATACGAATGCGATAGCAGAGCAGCAGTTCCGCCAGTAGCTTCCAGTTTGCTTTGCCTGTCAGCACAGAGCTGGTCTTTCCGGGCACATGCACCTGCAGGTCCCGCAGCCGCAACTCGGCCGCGTCATCCTCGAAAACGCACTTCAGTTGAACCTTGTCGTCGCGAGTCACGATGTGTCCCCAACCCGAATCCCAAGCAAAATCGTCTCTTCGGCGGGTACTTGCTAGCCCAATTCTTAGATTCGTGGAGGAATTCCGTTGTCATAACGGCAATCTGGCAAAGAAATTACGGCTATCCACAAGAATCCACTGTGTGGGCGCAGCGAAGATAGATCGTCGACTGTTTCATCTTCAATCAAAGGAGATGAAACTCATGACAAGCACTGATCAAAAAACCACCCGTCTGATCCACCTCGTGCAGCAACTGAGGGAGCAACGCCGGCTCACTGTTCACCAGACGGCCGAAGCAATCGGCGTTCCGCGAAGCAGCTTTGCTCGGCACCTCGACAAGGGGACGATTCCGTTGAAATATCATGCACCCGTGATTCGCTGGATCGCCCAGCAGCTTGGCGTCCAAGAATCTCAGGTCACGAGTGTTCTCGGCGATGAGACGAGTCAGGCGGCACCTGTTGTCCTCAACGAATTGCTGCACGGCGAGTTCCTGCGGTTGAACGACAGCGTGCCGCGCGACATCGCCAAGCGCCTCACGACCCGCTGGTCATCGGCACAGGTGTCGATCTTTTGCCCCGCTGTCCCGCCGCTGTTCCTCCTTCCCGCTTCGATCCGCCGATCGATGCTCCGCCTCAGTCCCAACCGCTTCACCGCGAGTATCGTCGAACGAATCCGAAGGCTGCACTCGTCGATCGCCAATCGTATCTGGCTGTTCGCGGAGAGCCTTCCGCAGCGATGGGAACTGATCCTCTCGCACCGGGCGATGTCGAATCTGCTTCAGAATACGGGCACCGCCATTCCAGAGTCGCAAATACGTGAGCTTGCGGAAATCTGGCAGCACGACCTTCACGAGGAACGCGGCCTGCAGATTCGCATCATGCCCGACAGCCCCGACGCTCAAGCCGTTGAACGACACTTCGGCGACGCTGCGGCTGTGGTGCTGGTCGACGGCACGTTCCGCTGGAAGGAGTCTGCCGACCATCAGCAAGTGACAGTAGTTGAAGCCACCCACGACCAGTCGCTGCTCACCTGGGATCGCCAGGTCATCGACGTTGCCAGAACGTTGGCGACGGAACTGTCGCCAGCGTCACCTGAGTCGATTGAACAAGCGCTGCGCGTTCGCTTGAACGACAGCGAGATTCGACGCGAGATCGACGCCAGGCACCGGCGGCGGGCGGCATGACGTCGAGCTGGTGCGAAAGAGGGCGCGCCGGTGACCGACAAACTGGACGTGAGAAATGCATCGAAATTACTGCCGCAATTGATTCGCGCTCTTTACGATTGATCGTTGGGAGTAGATTCGATGTTCCTGACCGAAGCCGAGGCTGCCCACACACTGAGAATCGATCGGCGGACGCTGCGCCGCCTGATCGAATCCGGACGTTTGCGGGCGTTAAACGTCGGCACTGGTCGACGTCGACACTATCGGATCGCCGAGGCCGACCTGAGTGAAGTCAGTTCAGCGCAACCGCCGCCGCAGGCCGCCCACACTCACCGTTTTGTCCGGCACCGGGCGGCAGCGAACGCTGCTTCGCTGCTGCCGGCGGCTTAATCAGTCCCGCTCGGTTCCACAGCTTCCGGTTGATGGCGAGTGCAACCCGTTTCATCCGCCTCCAAGTAATCCGCTCATGGTCGTAGGCGCCCGGGATACTTCGATCCTGGTGGCCCATCATCAAGTTGACTGCATCCGGATCGCGCGACGCCTTGGCGTACGTCTTGGCGGCGTGACGGAGTGCATACGGCTTTAGACCGGCCGGCAGCTCAGTAATCTTGATCAATCGTCGCACCGTGATGCTCACCGCGTTTTCAACCTTTACGCCGACAACTTTGCGGCACTTCACGCCATCGACTTCCACTTCCTGTGTCCGGAGTGATTCGCGGTACATCAAGTTGCCCTGTTCTGAAATGAAAACCGGTGCGTCCTCACCATCCTTCGCAATTGCTGCGGCGACCCGCTTGAGCTTTTGAACATTTCGCAACGCCAGACGCGTTTTCTTCCAGATGTACGCCCGTCGCTCGACGCCGGTTTTCGGTCGCGGAAAGATCAACCGGCCTCGTTCTAAATCAAGATGCCTCCACTTCAGCCGACCGATGTCAGCCGGACCCAAGCCCGCATTGATCATGAGCAGGATGATCGCTTTGAAACTTGGCGTTGCGCGGGCCAATAACATTTTAATCTCTTTGCCGGTGGGCAGTCGATCCGAGTAATCGGGCTTCCCCGCCCGCATCCGCGCTTGACGTAATGACGCTCGATCGATCGGCGGACTCCGCCAGGCGGCACCGGTCGGAACGAACGCATACCAACCATTCTTCTGCCCGAAGTTGAGCATTGCGGTGATGTCGGTGCGGACGCGACGCCTCGCGCAATTCCCCAGCTTGCGTGCCCGAGTGAGATGTTCCATGTACCGTGCAAAGTGTTCTGGCCGAAGCACCGATACCTGCACGTCCGTACCAATGAAGCCAGCAAATTTGGTCAATTCGCGGAGGTAACTGTCCAAGGTTCTAAGGGACAATTCGTGAGCGTCGACTCGATTCTTTACTTCCTGCAGATAACGTCTTACCAAGTCGCCAAGCGTAAGAGACCCAGTATCGTAGACAATGCTTCGGGCAAGATGATCGGTCCCGGCCTCGATGCCGGGAAGACGTGCGAAATAGCCTTGTGCGGGGTCATACAGCGCAACTTTGCCTGTTGGATCCTTGGCGATCGCGCCAAAGTAGTACGTTCTCGATCGCTGTTGACGCGAATCCCAGATGTGAGCGCACCACTGGCCATTGCGGTGCCGTGAAAGCGGAAACCAGGGTGAATTTGCAAGGCGGTTTTTGATCGCCATTCGCCATATTCCTCAGTCGTCATCCCCAGACGACTGAGGATTCTGACAAGTTGAGGGGCGAAGGCGGTCTCGTAACCGCAGATTTCTCACACACTTAGGAATGCACCCGGCAGGACTCGAACCTGCAACCCTCGGTTCCGAAGACCGATGCTCTATCCAATTGAGCTACGAATGCGACTTTGCATGTTTTATCGATCAGCGGGTGG
>JAWXBP010000086.1 GCA_034440135.1 Planctomycetia bacterium | reverse complement strand
GTCTTGCCGTCGCAAGTCTCGGTCACGAATCCGCGGAAGGGAAAATGAGCACTACACTTTTCGACCGACCATCGGTAACCCGCCAAGCGCTGCACTCTTCGAGCGCCGTTTACAATTCTGCCTTGCCAACCAAATGCACCGTTTCGCTTCAAGCATTAGTTGTTGGTATCGTTCCATGAGTTTGCACTCCCTTCTGGTGATTCTAGCCGATTGTCATGACAACCTTGATTGCGCGAGCGGCATCAGTTTCTGCGTAATGCTCCGTCATTGACACCGATCGATGTCCCAAGATCACCCGGGCGACCTCAGTGCCGAAAAGCCGCTTGTACTCCGTCGCCGCGGCATGTCGAAGTTGGTGCGGATGCCAGTGCGGAACTGTTGCTTTCTTACACGCCCGAGCAATCGCTTTAGCGTAGCTCGGAACTGTGTAGTGGTCCGCGGGCTGCCGCTTAGGATTCGCCTTTGGTTTCCGCGCCAATTGACTTGGTGTCCGGCCGCGCTGCCTGGCGTCTCTGGCCGCTCGGCGTTCCGCGTCACGCTGCACTTCGGCTTCGGCCGGGGAAAACAAATAGGTATTGGCGTCCCCTTTAAGAAACGCACGAACGATCTCTTGCGCCTGAGGACCGAGATAAATTTCCCGTGCGTGCCCACGCCAGGCATTCTTATGCTGAACTGGTCGAAAGACCCAGACCGTCCCCGAACGGTCCAACTCCGTACCGCGCATTGCCAGCACTTCCCCAGGACGTGCGCCGGTGAGTCGTTGTAAACGAATCATCGCTGCCACTTGCGGGCGCACGAGCGGCAACACGGCGTCGACGTCGACGTCGGGTACGGGCTTTACATCACCCGTTTCCTTTGCGTCCGAACGTCCCTTTTGAAGTCCTTTCACGCACTTTAGTCCGTGATAGATGTTGGGTTTGACGAATTCGTGCTGGCACGCCCATTGAAAACAGAGCACGACGCGTCGCACCGCTCGATTGATATTCCCCCGGCTCCAGCCGCGCTCAATCATCGCCTGTCGGACGGCTTGCAGCTTGAGCGGCCCGAAGTCGTTGGCGTTCGTCGAGCCAAAAAGCTCGCGCAGGACTCGGAGAGCCTGACGGATGTTGTTGACTTCGTGGGTTGGTGATCCATCCGAGCGGCGATAATAGGTCTCGGCATGGCGGAAAAACCGCGCCGCCAGCTCGGTAACGGTCACTTCGTCAGGCTTGTCCGCTGAGCATGGAACCGCTGTACCGATGCGCGCTCGATCGGCCAGCAATCGGTGGTAACGCTCCCAAGATTCGGGAGAGTCGTACATCCCCAGGTAGTGGTCGCGCCCATTGATGCGGACCACCGCGAGATTGCGGGGCTTGAAGTGCCGATATTTCGGCGGCGAGAACGATTTCGGCATGGGTGCATACTCCGTCGGACCGCAAAGTAGTACATGTACTACTGATTCACGGTCGTTTTGAGCCGCACTGCCTACGTCGGCAGGTAACACAAAAGCTTGTTTCGGCAGGACTTACGTCCAGCTCCCCCGGTAGGACTCGAACCTACGACAAAGCGGTTAACAGGGAGACTCTGACGAGCGCCGAAAACTCTGAAAGAACCTTGATTTCAAGCATTTTATCAACATCAGCGCCTTTTGCAAACCAGCTCGCACCGTGTTATAAGTCCTTATTCGATAGCGGTACGGAGGGCGTACCGCGGTACATTCCTGGAGCATGGCCCAATGGACGACGAATCGCTTCGAAAGCAGCAAATGAACATCGAGTCGCGGCTCGATCCGACGCGGCCCGAATACGTCGTGATGCTCCAGACCATGCCCGATTCCGGTCCTCAACGGTTGCTTGTCCACTACACGGCGATCGACGATCTCGTTCGACTGTTGCAAAACTTCAAGCAAGAAATTGAAGTGGAGCTAAAACAGAGTGACGATCAGCGGCAACTGGGCTTATGAGTTTGACTGTTGACCAACGCAACCGCGACGTACGCGACCCGCTCGAAGCCATCATCGCCCGATGCCAAGAATCGTCAGATCCTCCGGCGCTACTGGTAGAGCAACTGACGCAGCTACGCGGCGAGTTTGATCGAGCCGACCTTGCGCGGATGTATCGCGAGGCGGTGCGGCGATTGAGGCTCTATGAAGATTTGCGATTATAGCCAGTCATTCGGCCAATCTGCTTTGAGCCAAGGACTCTCGAAGCTCGTCCAATGAATACGGTCTTCCCTTTCGCCGGTGTGCCATTGAATGACAATTCGCACAAAGCACGACCAAATCAGTCGCTGCGTCAACCTGTCTGGGGGATTCAAGCTGGCTAATCGGGTTCAAATGATGAACTTCGATATACCCTTCTCCGAGTTGGCCATACGCAACGCTGAAAGAAAAACCACATGCCATGCAATTCACGCCATGAATTCGAATTGCAGCGGCGCGTAATTGCTGATTGCGCTCGTAAGTGACCGTCCACACCAACTTGTGTTCGCCCTCGATCGCAACGGAACTCAGCGGCATCTTCTCAATATTGGCTGACGAGTAAAGATTCACTTGAACGACGGCCGCCGCATCTTTCAACCGCACATGCCGACCGTCGCTGCTGTTGATCGCGCCAGCTGCAAGATGCATTGCATACTCGCGGCCACTGTCAGTGATAGCCCATAGGTTCCGCGTTCCCTTTGCACAACATCCTTCCAGCGAAAGGTGATGCTTTGTGTACGCAAGTTCATTGCGCCATACGACTTCTGGGCGATTGTGCTTTAGTTCTTTCTGTCGGTTGGTCAACTTCATGAGTTCAAGATCCGCAACCGCGTCGAGCACTTCCTTCTTCGTGCCACTGCCACCAATGTGCAGCAATGCCGCGAGTAATGCGAGCCGATGCTCGTCCTCCTTTCGCAATTGCATGTTTTGTGCTCCCCTGGTTTTTTCCAAAGCCATTCTGAGAGGAATCTATTGGCATCTGACCAATGTTTGCAAACATTCTTCCACCATGTTATAAGTCTTTGGTTTTGGGCGGTGCAGAGAGCATATTGCGGTGCAATTGTGGTCGGCAAGCAAACTAAACCAGGATTCAGGCGTTCCTTATGACAGCGATTCAAGTGAACGACAATCCGGAACGGCTAGCAACCCATGAGGCGGGGCACAGTGCAATGCAATGGTTCGTGGGTTGGGGACCGCTACTAGAAATGATTCAGATTAGGATCGTTGGCGGACTCGGGTCAGACCCTCGGATGTTTGCGACGCCTCCAACAAGTGCGGAACTACTACAGTCGTCCGTGGTGAAAAGTCGACTCTTGGTTCTCTTTGCAGGAGCCGTAGTGTCCGACATTCGTTACAGCACCGACAATGCCGAGTTTCGTGACGATTGGATTGAAATTCTGTTCGCGGCGCGAGTCCATCTTGGGTTAACCACAAGTTCATGGAACCCAAAGGATCGCTGGAGCGTACCACATATGCCAGACGTGAATAGACTCGTTCAAGAAGCACGTAAGAAGACGTCTGAAGTTGTTCAGACTGATGGAATTGCATCTGCCATTGATGCTGTAAAGGACGCGCTGCTCGAATCACGTCCAAATAGTGACGGATTGCGCACGCTTCCTGGCGAAGAAGTAGTTGGCCTTTGCGTTGAGGCATGCGGCGCAGAGTTTCCTCAGGACAATCAATGGCGACGTTGGATTGACGGCACCGACATTGCGGCGGCCGAATGATTGATTAAGACACTTTAGTTTCTCACCGTTCCCTTGCCGCAGCCAGCGAATTAGCGCAGAATGTTCGGAACTCTTATCGGAACGGAGAAGCCATGTTAGCCGTAGTGGCCTGCGCAATGTTGCTCATATCGCCTCAGTCGATGAAGCCGTCCGAATGGCCGGACGACTACCGCGAGTGTGTCGAAGCTCACACGCAAGCGTATGTTGCGGGCGAAAAGCAGAAGCTCAAAGACGTGACGTCGGAAGCACTGCGCAATCGAGGCAGCAAGGAATATGCCGAGCGACTCAGAGTACTCAAACGCCGAGTTAAAGCAGTCTCCCGCAAGAGTTTCTACGTTGAGCCCAGTTTGTGGAATGACAAACCACTCAAAAAGGGCAAAATGGGAGTGCTTAATCTGTCGCTTGTAGTGCAGCAGGTCATCGACGAGCAATCGGCTCTGCTGTCGCCCATTAGCACGCAAACTTACGCTGACGTGATTGGCTCCGGTCCAGCCCAGCAAGGAAACTTCGTTACACGCCAAAAAGAAGTAGTTGGCAAACCATTCATGTTGCGCGGAATTGACACTGATGAATGGACCGACGGCGACAGAATCAAGCCGATTCGGGGCGCGTATCGAGTCGAGGGCACCGAGACGTATGACACGGCAATCGGTGGAACTAGCACGGTCTTCGTTGTAAAACCAATCGAGCCAGCAAAGGCCGACAAATGACCCGCCTCATCCGCTGCACTCACAAGTCGCTATCGCTAATGCTCCGGCAGCTGACGGCCGCCATGTTGGTTGCGTGCTGCCTGGCCGGATGCACTGACAACAGGAGCAATCCGCCGCCTGTGACGGTGCCAACAGACGAGATTAATATCAGTCCACCCATCAGCCACCTCTCGCTCGACGAACTCACTGCGCGGCAAGTTGAGGCAGTCACCGCTTGCCGTATGCTGTTGAAACCGGTTTTTGCCGCAGAGGGCCGTACGGCGCTCGCCCTGACAACAGTCGCAATGCGCGGCAGTGCGAATGGAGATTTCACGACTCGTGTGGTATGGGAAGGCACTGGCTTCGTTGATGGGCATCCGTTCTACAGCCAATTCTGGCACGACATGCGAGTAAATGACTGCGGCCGTCCCGATTGGGGCCTCGCATATCTGGAAGTGGAGGGCCAGCTATCGAGCGAATACATAATGCCCTTGGTTCCACTGCGCGGCGACTGAAAGTCTCGCGGTGCGCTGACCGAATGGAGAGTGCTACTTCATTCGTCAATATAGCAGAACCGAATGACCTCACAACATGCTGTTGCGCAATACCAGCTGGAACTACTCGCAGCACAACTAACTTGCAGTCGCGATCGGCGAATGCCAACTACGCCACCCGGCCCTCAAATGTGCAATCTGCCATGAACAACCTTGATCTTCGAATTGCTCCATATCTTTCGTATGCGGAAGTATTCAAGACAAGCGCAACGACGAGAGACGTCGTAAGCACCGTTCGTTCCGTTCCTCGTCGTGAATTGCTTCGCGCTATCTGCGTGATGTCACGCTACCTATACTCGCCAGCAGCCAGTGATGCTGATCAGCAAATTGGCTGGGCGCGCCAACTGCTGCCGCCCGACTGGGCAAATCAAATCATAAAGCTTCGTGAAAGCGGGGCACGGTCGAATGCAATCATTTTTCATCGACGTGCGTTGTGGCTCGTTTTGCAACTGTCCGTCCTTTGCGGCGACGACGGCGCTGACTTCCCAAACAAAGCGGATGCAGAACGGCAAGTAGCGAAGGCTATGTTCATGGCGAGCGACCTGTTGAATGAGCTTAACGCAAGCTTTCAAAGGTCGCTGATCGATGTCCCTCCATTGGAATGGATGATTGCTGTCGTAGTTCCGCTACTTGATTTTTCGAGTACTCGCATCAATGTTGAGGTAGTTGGCAGAGCCTGCCTGCTTTGGGACGAAGTCCTGAACGATACTGCCTTCATGCGGCGAGCCAAGCGACTCGGAGTGCCAAGTGCGCATGACGTATTCCAAAAGGAGTTTTCATTTTCATTGGCGGCTCTGCTTCGTTCACTTGTCGCAGTCTTCACGAAGTTTGCTGGGCACCATGCGACTAAAGTAGCTTCGCCAATTCTCTTTGAGTTCAAGTACGAGAGCGACGCCGGCATATCGGAGGATGAATGGATCAAGAGCCTGGGGATGTTATCGCAAACCCCGGACGACCTTGCACTTCAACTGCTTCGAAGCAGGCAGTCGTGGTCGTACGATGTTACACCGCTTTCTGAACGTCCTCTGATCGAGGTTGAGGCAGGTAAGTATTGTTGTCCGGACTTAAACCTACTCGCCCACGCATGCATCGACCGTGTCTATTACCTGCTGCAGCGTGCCTACGGAAAGCAGTTTGGCGCGTTCATCGGCGTAATCTTTGAGTCGTACGTCGAGCGTGTCCTCGCTGAGTTCTTGCCCTGCGATGGGCCTCTACGAACGTTTTTGCGTCGTCCGCGCTTTCAAGGTTCAAAGGATGAAGCAGCTGACGGAATGCTGCTTTGGCATCATTCAGTCGCGGTGATGGAATACAAGGCGTCGCTTCTGACAACTCGGCAACGTATGGCAAACTCAACAGCCGAAGTGCTGCAGGGCATTGGCTCCATCGGTGCTGGAACATCGAGTTCCGACAAGAAGGGCGTCGTCCAGATTGCAGCAAATATCCGTAGGCTTCTTGATGGTGAGCATTTCATCCAAGTCCAAAACGATGGGTACGATTTGACGGCCGTGCAGCGCATCTTTCCAGTGCTCGTTTGTCTCGAAGAGAGATTGTCGCCAAACGCAGTTCGACGGTGGCTACAGAGTAAATTTTCGGAGGCGATGGGAGAATATGCGTCGGATCACCGAATCCAACAACTGATTGTGTTGACGATTGGCGATCTGGAACTGTTGACGATGATATCGCATGCACGGCCAATCGAGTCTCTGCTTTGGGACTATTCATTGCACCTGGTGGCCGAAGCGGATAATTTCACGGGTACTTTCTATCAATATGTTCTTCGTAATCTAAAGAATGAACTCGACCTGGACAAACTGCTCACCAAAAAGTACTTTCGTAAGTTTGGCATTTCACCTTTGCCGATCGATGCGGAAGATGCTTAGTATCGACAGGGAGTGGCATGTACTTAGCCCAACGGAGGTCAACGCTTCATCAACATTCGTCCTGCGTCAATGGCAAGTTGGATAGCGCCGCGCGTTTCATTGAGCGCCACCCGGTGGTAGTCTTCGCTCAGGTGCTTGTCGGACATTTCATCTTGCTTGCGCAGCCATTCTTCCGCTTCCAATAGCCGCGCACGAGCAATCAAGAGTAAATTGCGGGCGCGCTGGTTTTCCGGAGGCATCGTTGCGCTCTCTTTCAAGAAGGCGATCATTGCATCAGTTCCTGAAGTGTGACCCGAAGCGCCTCCGCTTCGTCGAGTAGGTGGCGAGCGTTGGCGAATTCCGCATCGGTCAAATCGCGATACTCGGCCTCTGCCCGTTCAGCCAAAGAACGGAACCGAGACAGGCGCGCGTCGATAGATCGCTTGAGACTTTGCAGTGTTTGTTGGCTTGCTTGGGGCATATACCTTTCCCGTGAGTTTGGCAATTGTCGCCCGCGCCATGGCGAGCGTGGTGCGCCTGGCGGGGCGAACGTAGGTTTCGCGACATGCTGGCCACGTCACGAGCGACACCTCATCAATCCAGGCCCGGCTGATGACGCGCGTCGATTTGCCGTTGACGACTTCCCAACTGTCTTCCAGGAAGTCGAATCCGATGGACATTTGTCGTAAGTCGCCACGTTCGACGCTCGTCCAGGTATCACGCCCGATCGCTGTGTTAGGCAGCTTGATGGAGCAACACAATCCCTGACTGGATTCCCACAACTTGAGCGTCTCGGCACTCTGCCGCCCGAGAAGCTTATCGCTTTCGTGCTGCAGAAGTGCCACGGCGTCGCAGCGCTTCGAGCGCAGGCATTCGGCGAACGCGCCTTTGCGGAAGAGAAGTTGGTGCTTGGTACGGGGAATCATCACGTCATAGCAGGTCGCCAGACCGTCGAGGGTCATCGGCCGCAACTCCCCCTCCGGCTCGCCAGCGGGGCGAGCCTTCGGGGAAATGCCGCGAGTCTCCGGAGCGGAGTTGTAGTACAGTTTTTCCACGGGCGTCTCCTAAGTGATGTGGAAGTAGGGCACGACGGGTTGACCCGGGTCCGGCGGCACGCGAGAGAATTGCGGTACTGGGCGCGGAGGGGACAACGCCCGGTCGATGTCGTCGGCAAACAGTCTCGGGTTCGCGGCCGAATGTTGGTTGGCTTGGCCTTCCAAAGCAGCAATCATTTGCCCCTCGTGCGCCGTCACCCGGTGTTCGCGCTCCAGCGCCCTCAACTTGTCCCGCGTTTCGTTGATCTGCGTAGTCAGTCGTTCGCAATCTGCTTGATGCTTCTTGCGGCGGTCGGCCACGTCCGCCAACGACTGGCGATACGAGCGCTGACGTCCCCACGCCTCCACGTCGGCGTCGATCGCCTCGGTGGGAATTTCGAGCAGGTTCATCGCGTCGACCACTTTTGCCGTGTCGGCTTCGCTCAGCTTCTTGCCGTCGTGGCTTTGCTGAATAAATTTCCGATAGGCTTCGAGGGCTTCACGTCGTTGTGCTTGACGGCGCGATTGCACGGCTTGCGTGACGGCTTCGGTCGACTTCGTTGCGGGACTCATTAGGACCTCCAGGAAATGGCGCTCGCCGCGTGACCGTTCGCACCATGCGAATGGCCATTCTGGCGAGTCGGTTTGTCGATCACTTTGGGTTTCTTGCTTTCGTCCGCTGCTTCCATGTTCATGGGGGTGAGATACACGTCGCCTTGCGTGCCGATACCATCCATGTTTTCAAGGGTGCGAATGTCGTTGGCGCTCAACCAGCCGCCCTGTCGTCCCGTCATGTACGCGGCGTAGCGTGAGTTGATGTCGCCGCGCAACAGCACTTCTTGCTTGAATTCGCAGTACAAGTCCGGGTCCGCAATCAAGTCGCGTTGAATTACTTCTTCCCAGCGGCGAATCCACGGCAGAAGCGTGAATGTCACGAATTGCAGTCCCAAGTTTTCGACGTTCGAGAATGTGGCGTGCGACAAGTCGCCCAGCAGGTGCGGCGGAATCCGCGTCACACGGCAGATTTCCTCCACGCCAAAGCGGCGGGACTCAATGAACTGCGAGTCTTCATTCGAAAGACTGATCGGCGACCACTTCATCCCGTCCGTCAGCACGGCCACCTTATGGGCGCTGTCTGCGCCGGCGTGAACTTCATTCCAACTGGTGCGCATTTGGCTGGCGGCCTCGGGCTTCAAGGGGCCGTCGCAACTCAGAATGCCGCTCGGTCGCGCGTTGTTGGCAAAGAACTTGCCAGCGTACTTGTCGAGAGCGATGTTCGCGCCGATTGCTTCCCGGGCCATGGCCACCAGTGACATGCCGCGAATGCCGTCCCAGGTCATGCCCCGCAAGTGCAAGACCTCGTCCGATGTGAAGCGGTGTACCTTTTGGCGGGCGTCGCGGAACGTGTACACGGACTCGCCATTCACTTGCTCGATGGTCACATGGTCTGGATGCATCGGCACGATGGCGGCCGCATTGCCAAACTGGTCACGAAGCACCGCCGCAATCCCGTCGCCCCGTAGCAAGGCGTGGGCGGTCAATTGTTCGATGCATTCAAACAATGTTTGACGGCTGTTCGGTTGTTCGGTGATGGCTCGCAACGTCGGAGCATAGACGCGCTGCCGGCTGCCGTCGGGGCGACGTTCAAATACGTGCAACGGCATCGACGCGACCGATTCGCTGATGACCTTCACGGCCGCGTAAACCGCGCTTGTTTGCAGCGCCGTAGAAGTTGTGACCGTCTCACCGCTCGCTGCTCGGGAATAGTCGCCCAGCAAGTTGTAAAACCAACTCCCGCCGCCCAATCTCAAGGCGTGTGTGCTGCGTTCCTCGACGGCCGGCGGTCGGCGGAACCATGAGCGAAGCGAATTGAGCATTGCGTTTATCTCCTGATTGATTGAAGGTTTGTTAGAGCGGTGCGTTCGTTGATCGCGCCCACGCTTTGGCGTCAAACTTCTTTTCGTCGAATTCCCGTTCCTGCCAGTCAGCGGGCAGCGCTGCGATGAACTCGCGTTCGGCGTCCGTCAGCAGCCCCAAGCGTTCGAGGTACGTGGCCTGGTCTTCGTACAGCCGGCCAAAGTCCGCCTTGATGCACAGGCATCTCGGCAGCCCGAAGTAAAGCTCATTGCAACTTGCGTAGTACGCTTCACGATCTTCCACTGGCATGCTGGCTGCGATGCGGTCCAAGTGGGCTTGCCGCTCGGGGTCGTCGAATGGGTGTGGCTTGCCGTCTGCCGGTTGCCTGCGCTCCGTCGCTTCAAACTTCCACCACGCCCACGGCCGTTGCCCCGGGCATTGCTGAATGAATGCCGGCAATAATTCGTCTTTCATTGCCTGCCACGCCTCGCGCCAGTCGTCTTCAGTCTTGAACGAACCGAAGAAGTCGTGGCCGCTGGCGACCGCGTAGTATTCGAGTTGCGTGTACTGCGAGCGATGCTTGTTGCGACGTCGAATGGATGGCATTAGGCCCTCGCTCCTGCAAGTCGTGGCGGTCTGGCTTCCGTCGGCGGTTCGCAGTCGAGTACCAATTCGCGAACCAGTCGGGCAAACGCAATCCGGGCGTCGCGCTCGATGCCGACGCAAGGGTGTGCGCGGGGTTGGCCGTGTTTGTCGTTGAAGGTCAACCCCTCGGTGGCGATTTGTTCCCGCGCTTGCTGGCACCGGTCCCATGCCTCACAGGCGGCTTGCAAGAGCTTCAGGTGATGCGCCTCAAATACGAAGTCGCCGAGTACCTTCCGCCACCAGGCTGCCGCCTCGGGGCTCAGGTGGGCCGGCGGATCGGCTGTTTTGCTTGGTCTGGTCATTAATCAGTTCCCTTTTGAACCGGGGCGGCTGTGAAATGCGCTCGCCTCCCCCGACGTATGTAGGCCGTCAGGCTGTAGAGATTGAACGTCCTTTACCCATCTTCACATGCTGCGCCTGAGCTTCCGCTTCCAGCGCTGCCGCCAGCGCCACTTCGTGGTCGCTCAACGGCTGCCATACTGCATGGCGTCGAGGGTCCGGCGGCTTCCGGTTCCGCTTCGGTGCCGTCACGGAGGGAACGGAACCTTTTGATTGTGTTTTTGAAAAGTGTTCCATGTGCGTGTGTGTGGAATAGTTTTCAGAAATAGGGTCAGAAGGTTCCGCTGGTTCCGTAAGGTTCCGTTCACTCAGAATTCCAGCCGGCTCCGCAGGTCGACGCCTCGGTAGTGGGTGCCGTTGTTCGTGTATCGCTCGATGCCGCGTTCGGTAAGCTTCCGGCCGAATCCGCGCTGACTCATCACATACTCGCCAGATGCGTCCCCCCACGCCCTATAGTCCGCGTACAAATCGCTGGCCTTGATCGTGCTTGTTGCGTTTAGATCGCACCGCTCAGCGAGGTAATCCCCAAACACGTCCATATCCGCCCGGTACTCGCTGGTCGCCGCCAACACTTCCGCCGGCTCATGCAAGCCGTAGTCCAACCAGTCCCGAACGCCTTGCAGCGCCCAATTGAGGATGCCGCTCAACTCACCGAGCAACTTCTCCGGCAACTCCTGGTCTTGTTCCTCTGGCGGGATCGTGACCGAGAACGGAATCAACTTGATGCGCCGCCAGACGCCGACATCGTTTCCACGGATGACGGGCCGATGATTGCCCGCCACCCAGATGTGGTGCTGGGGCCAGAATGTCCAAAAGTTCTCATACATGCGGCGGGTCGTGATTGGGTCGCCGCCGGTGAGCATCTTGATCGTGGCCTCGGCGAAGCGTCGGCCGTCGTCTACCTCGATGGCGGACACGAATCGCTTGCCGAATAAGCTAGCCGTTTCCACCGGATGCCCTCCGCCTTGCGGTTTAACGAGCAGTAACTCCGGCGGCGCGTTCAGTCCGTAATCGTCGCCCATCAACCGCTTGATGGTGTTGAGAAACACGCTTTTGCCGTTGGCACCGACGCCGTAGCAAAACAACAAGCAGTGATCCCGCACGATGCCGGTAATCGACATGCCGACGGAGCGCTGAAGGAAACTCACCAGAGACTGCTTGTTGTCCATGATCCGATCAAGAAACCGCAGCCATTGCGGACACTCGGCCGCCGGGTCATAAACCACCGGGGCCAGCTTGGTGAGCAGGTCATCCCGACGATGCGGCTGTAGCTTTCCGGATCGCAAATCGAGGGTGCCGTTTTCGACATTCAGCAACCACGGCTGCGCGTCCAGTTGCTTGGGGAGCACTGGCACGCCCGGCTCACTCTTCGCAAGCGCCAGCGCGTTGCGGATGCCGTTCGCGGAATTGCTAGCTCTGGCGAACGCCGTGACGGCCTGCTTGAGTTGCTCGGCGGCACCTTCCGTCTTATTGATCTTGGCGACTTCATCCCATTGCTCGGCGGCTTCCGTCTTCGCCAGCGACTCGATGACGCGGCGTTCGTCCGTTTCCCAATGCCGTCCATTGAATACCAGCCAACTTTTCCATGGATCACAGTACACGACTCGCATTCCGTATTTGGCGATGAATCGTCTCGCGTTCGCAAGTTCCGTGCGGGCATCGACGAAGTGGAGGGATAATTTGATGTCTGAACTGCCCGTCGACGTTTGCTGTTGCGGCGCATCATTAAGCGACTTGCCGCGAATTGTTTTCTGCTCGGCATCACGCAGCCTTAACAGAATCTCCGCTTCGGTGAACTCACTCGGGAACGGCACCAACCGATGAACTTCTGCCACAAGACGGAACGCGTCGCCGTCGGGCAGGTCCATTTCCACGGCAATGATGCAGACCTTCAGCAGACGCCGGCTGCCGTCGTTTTCTTCGCCCGTCTTGATGCTGATTGCCCGTTTGAGCGCTCGGCGAAAGCGATCATCGCTACCGGTGCCGGGCTTGGGGCTTTGTTGCGGCTGAGCTTTAGCACTATGGGCGTGCTGAATCTGTTGAACGATTGCGTCGAGTTGCTGCTGAGCCTCGATAATCTCGGCGTGCTCGGCGTCAACGACGTGGCCTGTCAGGGCGAAGTATCGCCCCTGATCGTAGGTTTCAATTTCGATTCCATCGACGGCGGCCTTGTGTTTGATGCCCTCGGGCAGTTTGCCTTTGACGATCAACTTGACGCCGGTGCCGGATGGCGAAATCTCGGCGTAGCTCTTGATCGTCGCCAAGATTTGCAGCGCCGTCGGGTGCAATTCTCCGGTGTCTGCGTCGCGACACTTGTCCAAGTCGATGCCGGCGTATTCATCGTCGGCCGAAAACTCGAATCCGATACCAGCGAAACGTTGCGGGTCCGCAAGATAGGGATACCAGCATTCTTCAAAGCGATGCCACGTGGCGGGATCGTCACAACTTGCATTGCGCCGGTTCACTGGGTCATATGGCATCTTGCGAGGCTTCGCGCCGTTCTTGCCTGGCAGCGCCCGCCAGCCCACCCATTGCTCGCGTTGCTTCAACTCGGCGGGGATGGAATCCCCGTTGACCTTAAGCCAGTCCGGCGTCGCGCCGTTCGTCGTGTGTCCGTTCGTGGCTGCAATCATGCCCGGCCCGCCTCCTCTGCCGTCGCCAGCATCGAATTCCAAGCCTCGATGGTCGGCACGATGCCCAACAGTTGACGGAATCGCCAGACGTTTTGAACGAGCTTGCGGCGGTCAAGAATCACAGCCGTCGGCAGATCGAGACAAAACTCCACGTCGCCCACGGTGCCGGTGATGATGCCGCCACCGGGGAACCAAAGGATGCGCGTGATGCGCAGTTCGGCGGGAATGACACAGCGCGTTGGTTGCTCGGGCGGGTATGTTTCGGTAAACTTTGTTTGCACGGTTCGTTCTCCAGTTCTCAAGCAAACACACGGATCGTGACGCCCCGGTTAGCCGCCGGGGTTTTTTGTTGAGCGCCGACTAGATGCCAGCCGCTTCGCAGTAACTGGTTGCAGCCGCGATCTCGCGGCGACGGGTTGCCGTAACGATGGCCGGCAAAGAGGGAGTGGAGTTGCTGCGCTGGATGAAGCGGTCAATCGCTTCATGGCTGGTGAATCGGCGACCGGCGATCATCAGCGATTCAAGCTGATTGCCACGGACGCCTTTGAGCACCCAGCGCCAGACCGACGCCAGAGAGGGTCGGCCGGGGATAATCGCCGCCGCTTCGGCGATGGAGAGAGGGGTCTCGGCGGAAAAGTCGATTGCCATGTCGCACGCTCGCAAGTGGATGACAGTAAGAGCCAACACATGCGATTGTGCGAGTATTTCTCGGAATGTCTAAGTAAGCACGGGTATGTTGCTGGGTAAGTATGGGTAGCCTAGAGCGGATACCAACCGGCACCACGTTTGTCGCCCGTCGCGTGAAACTTGATTAGCGTTAGTCCGTTGTTGAGTTGTTTCAAGGCACTTCGCAACCGTTCCCCGTCGGTGTCGTCGGACAGCGGGCTTAGCGCTGTGTCTGGCCATCCAAGTTCTTGGAAGCCATCGAGAATGGGCACCAGTTTGGCCGCACTGATCTTAACCTTGCGAATGACATCGCCACGAAATGTCAGCTCTCCGATCGATTTGCCTTTTTTCCACTCGGGCCTTTCCTTGGGGGCGTCATTGGGCTTCTCTGAAACTGTCCCGATGGCCTCTAATCGCAGAATAAGGCCCTTGCATCGCAAAAGTCGAATCTTCAATGAATTATCGGAAGTGAGCGGCCAAAGGCGTTCTGTCGGCGGAGTCAAAAAAGCATCGTCTCTTGCATGCCAGAGTTCACTGAAGACATGCAGTTCTGAAGTATCGATTTCTGGGGCCAGCCTTGCCGCTAGCTCAATTGCCTTGAAGGTAATCCAACTGAATCGTTGCGGGCGAGAGTGTTCCTCAGGTGACCATGCGAAATCACGGGCTATTTCATCCCATTCGCCAAGTTCGCGAAGAAGTTCTTTCCATTCGTCGCTTCGATACCAACCCATCGTTCATCATCCCTTTGTTGGACCGGCCGACCGATCGGCACCACGGCGGATGATGTTTCCGCAGCGCCGATCGGCCACGGGGATCATGACTTCCCCTAGCACGGCAAGATTCGATTCATTGGCAATTGGCAGGGATCAAGGACGCGATTCTCGACATCGCTACTTGTGCTTTCCCTTGCCCATGTTCGCTTTTTGCTCGACTCTCGAAGGCTTCTTTTCCGCTTTCGGTCTGTCTTGCTCTTCCTTCAATTCTTTTCTCAGTTGCACGAGTTCCTTATTTGCTTGCTTGATGTTTGCCTTCAGCGTGGCGAATGCATCTCCGTAACTCGCTTTGCCATGAACGCCGTGTGCTCCACTTGCCAAGATTCGCTCGTCGGCCGATGTCAGGGGCGACTTGGCGTTGTTGTTTTTCCATTTCGCCAGCAGATCCTCTGCCAACTCGATTTGCGTTTCCTTTGCCTTGATGTCATTCTCGAACTTTTCAATCTTCTTCTTGTCACCCATCTGAGTCTCCCTTCAGCCCCAAACGCTTGCCCTGACCGTTGAAACACGGTCAACCGAGGAAAGCCGGAAATGTTATGCTCCTCCGCCGTGCAAAAGTCAAATATTCGGCTCAACCAATTTGTCCCATGACCTCGACAGCCTGCTGTCGATCCGCTTCCGCATAGATCTCGGTTGTGAATGCCGTAGCGTGGCCCAGGACGATTCGAGCCAACTCCACGCCATGGTCTCGCCGCAACTCGGTGGCGCGACTGTGCCGCAATTGGTGCGGATGCCACGCCGGTACGCCAGCTTTGATGCACGCCCGCGCGATTGCTCGGCAATATGAATGCACCGAATAGTGGTCCCGTGGTGCGCGTTGCGGGTTGGCCTTGCAAGTTCTCACTCGCTTCGGCGTCGAGGGCCGACGTTTGGCTACTCGCTCAGCGTCCCGCAGTGCTTCCGCTTCACGCGGCGAAAACAGGTAGGCTTGCAAGTCCGTTTTCAGATACGGCCGCACCACGTCCTGCCCAGCGGGTCCGATAAAGATTTCTCGTCGATGCCCACGGTGCGCTGTCTTGTGCATAGTCGGACGATACGCCCAGACCTTACCGCTCACGTCGAGGTCGCGACCACGCATGGCGATAATCTCACCGGGACGCGCACCCGTGAGTTGTTGCAGCCGAATCATGGCGGCCACGTGCGGACGCACGATTGAAAGTACGGCCGTGACGAATGCTTGGGGCACAGGCTTCACCGGGTCGCTTTCCCTCGCACCGCTCCGGCCCAATCGAAGTCCCGCGACCGATTGCAGGCCGTGAAACACGCCCGCCGGAACCAACTCCTGAGCCACGCCCCACTTGAATAGCTGCTTGATGCGGGCGACGGCGCGATTGACGCTGGTTCGGCACCATGGGCGACGGCCGTTATCACCCGGCGCAGCAGGCGGGCGGCCGTCAATCAGACTTTGGCGTACCGCTTGCAAGCGCAATGGGCCAAACTCTGCCGCCAACGTGCTGCCGTAGAGTTCGCGCACTGGGCGCAACGCCAGGCGGATGTTGCTGACTTCGTCCGTTGGGCTGCCATCCGCACGCCGGTAGTAACCCCGTACGTGGTCGTAATAGGTGGCAATTAACTCCGTGATTGTTACGGAGCGCCCAACGATGAAGCTGGACGACGGCGCGCTGTCCGGTTGGCTGGTGCCGAAGTGCTCGGCAATAAGCCGGGCATAGACTTCGCGAGACTCGGGCGAATTGAATGGCCCCAGGTAGAAATTGCGCCCGTGAATGGTCACGACGGCGCAATTGCGAGCCTT
This sequence comes from Planctomycetia bacterium, assembly GCA_034440135.1. Lineage (NCBI taxonomy): Bacteria > Pseudomonadati > Planctomycetota > Planctomycetia > Planctomycetia bacterium. The sequence goes on along the minus strand of JAWXBP010000086.1, from coordinate 24,118 downwards.
GTGACGACGGTACGCCGGAACAGACTTGGCTTTCGGCATGGTGCGGAACCTCGATTGACCGTTCGACGGTACATGTACCGTCAATCAAAGTCTTTCAGAGCCGCACTGCCTACGTCGGCAGGTAACACAAACGCTTGTTTCGGCAGGACTTACGTCCAGCTCCCCCGGTAGGACTCGAACCTACGACAAAGCGGTTAACAGCCGCTTGCTCTACCAACTGAGCTACAGGGGATCAAAAGAGATTCAACATCTTAGCTCCTCATTTACTCGTCGGCAAGGTCGGGCCAAAATCGGTTGGGAGGCTCCGACGGCGGGCGACCGACCCTGGCGGAGCGACTGCCGATCGCACGGGCCTCGCGGCCGAAATCCCGCGAGCTCGGCTGCCATGCCGGAAATCGGATCGCGGAAGCGATTGCCTAGCAACTTGCACGGATATCGGCCAAAATCATGGCTGCCAACGGTTTTGCATTTTCTTGACGCAGTTCGTTTCCAACCTCGCTAGGCGACCCGTGCGACAACGAATTGGGCTACTCGCGCTGTTTTTCTCCGCGTTCGCCGTGGTGTATGGCTATTCCAATTGGAGTGCGCCGAGCGATCAAGGTTCGCCACGCGCCGACGATGAGCCGGTCCGATCCTTCGAGGGCGACGGAACGCCGTCGGGTGATGCGCCACCGGGGATGGTCTGGGTGCCCGGCGGGGAGTTCGCGATGGGGACGAATTGGGCGGACGCTTGGCCCGAGGAGCGGCCGGAACATCGCGTACGCGTCGGCGGATTTTGGATGGACCTGACGGAGGTGACAAATGCGGAGTTCGCCAAGTTCGTCGACGCGACTAGTTATGTCACCGTCGCGGAACGAGCGCCGGTGCTGGAAGAAATCATGAAACAGGTGCCGCCCGGCGTCCCGCCGCCGCCGCCCGAGACGCTCGTACCGGGCTCGCTGGTGTTTCATCCGACGGCAATCGCGGTGCCTCTCGATGACTACACGCAGTGGTGGAACTGGACGCCGGGCGCGAATTGGCGACAGCCGGAAGGGCCGGGCAGCGATCTCAAGGGCCGTGAAATTCATCCCGTGGTGCAAGTCTCGTGGGACGACGCGAAAGCTTACGCCGATTGGGCTGGCAAGCGATTGCCGACCGAAGCGGAATGGGAGTTTGCAGCACGCGGCGGGTTAAGCAAGAAGCGCTTCACCTGGGGCGACGAGCTGTTGACTCCCCGCCACGCGAACATCTGGCAAGGCGAGTTTCCGTTCACCAATGCCGAAGCTGACGGCTACTATCGCACGGCGCCGGTGAAGTCCTTTCCCGCCAATGGATACGGATTGCATGACATGGCGGGTAACGTCTGGGAATGGTGTGCCGATTGGTATGATCGAAAACTGTATTCGCAGCGCGCCGCATCCGGCCTCGTCGACAATCCTCAAGGGCCCGCTGTGCCGCCGACCGATCCGGCAAACCCACAGGCATTTGCCCCGCAACGTGTCCAGCGGGGAGGTTCGTTTCTTTGCTGCGATCAATACTGCTCGCGGTATCGCCCCAGCGCGCGGCATGGCGGCGCGCCGGATACGGGCATGTCCCATGTGGGTTTTCGGTGCGTGCGTTCCGCGACGGCGAAGTAGCGCAGATTCGCGTACTGAGCTTCCCTGCCACCGTTTTCGGATGCGATCCGCTGGTTCACGGCGGAGACCTACTCCAACCGTGGCGAAAAAACCGCTATGCTGACGACGTTCGCGGCGTTACCACACTTGCCCGTAGCGCCAGCGAGGGAGAATTGACGTCGGTAATCGCTTGACGTGAACGCCAAGCCAGCCTTCCGTTTCGCCAGGATCGCGCTCGATCGTTAGCGTGCGGTCCGCTTGGCGTATTCGATTAGGCGATCACCAACGTTCTCTCCCCCTCGCTTGCGCTACGGGCTGGTGTGACGCATTTCGGCGCGCTCTCGATAGTTACATCAAATTCAATTGCAGGACTACTTTCATGCTCGCCGCCGCTCAACAGGTTTCGCTGGTGCTGTTGGCTCAGGACGCTCCCGTCGCGGAAGGCAGCAATTTCTTGTGGTATCTGCTGGGCGGGGCGATCCTCGCGTTCTTGTTGTTTGTCCTCTGCCTGCTGCTGCTGATTTACGGCGGCATCTGGTTTCAGGCCTATATGTCGAACGCCCGGATCAGCTTCCTCAGCTTGATCGGCATGAGCCTGCGGCAGGTGAACGCCCGGCTGATCGTGCAAACGAAGATCATGGCCATGCAGGCCGGCATCGCGGGTGATCCCGACACCGGCATCACCACACGGCGGTTGGAGGCTCACTACCTGGCAGGCGGCAACGTGATGGGCGTGATCCGGGCGCTCATCGGCGCGCACCGCGCGGACTTGGACCTTGATTTCGACCGCGCCGCAGCGATCGACCTGGCCGGCCGCGACGTGCTTGAAGCCGTGCAGACCAGTGTCAATCCGAAGGTCATCGATTGCCCCGATCCCCGCTCCGGCAAAAGTACGCTGAGCGCCATCGCCAAGAACGGCGTGGAATTGAAAGTCCGGGCGCGCGTCACCGTCCGCACCAACTTGCAGCAACTCATCGGCGGAGCGACCGAGGAAACGGTCATCGCTCGCGTCGGCGAAGGAATCATCACGTCGATCGGCTCATCGACGAGCCATCTCGACGTGATGGAAGGCCCGGAAGTGATCTCCAAGGCGGTGCTAGCCCGCGGACTGGACGCACAGACGGCGTTTCAGATCGTCTCGATCGACATCGCCGATATTGACGTCGGCGAAAACATCGGCGCCCGGCTGCAAGCCGATCAGGCGGAGGCCGACATGCGGGTCGCCCGCGCCAGGGCGGAAGTTCGCCGCGCCAACGCGATTGCGTCGGAGCAGGAAATGAAGGCGAAGGTGCTGGAAAACCGCGCCATCCTGGTGGAGGCCGAAGCCGGCATCCCCATGGCCATGGCCGACGCGTTCCGCAAAGGGAATCTGCACAACGCGGGGATGGATAACGGCGGGGCGCGGTAGCGCATCAACCTTGGAGCCGGAAGCGTTCGCGCCTAGAGCTCGCGGTAGACGACGTCTAATCTCGCGCACTCCGGTCGCTTGCGCCCCCGGCTCTATCGCTAGGATATCGCTCGTTACTTTGCTTCGCTCACAGGCGGTTTCGGCACTGGCTTCGATTCAGCCGGGGCACCGCCGGAAAAGCCGCCGCCCTGGGCGATTCCGCCGGGGCGTTTGATCTCCAGTTGTTGCAAGAGCGCTTCGATTTGGTCGTGGATCGCGTTTGTCGTTTGAATCATTAGAACGTTGTCCACAACTTGGACAAAGTTGCGGCCGTCCTTTCGTTGCCAAGACGTTGGCTCGACAACGCGTTGTAGCAGTTGTGCTACCACTTGGACATCTTTGACTCGATCACCGTTGCTGAGTGTGAGTTCGTAGGGTCGTAGGCTCAGCTCCACGGCGGCGTCGCCCAATGGCTGATCCTCAGGCGATGCTTTCTGCGCGGCGCTGACGTTCCGCAGGCGTGCGAATAGGTCGTCGATCTTGGCGTGAACCGCTTCTGTCTGGGAAATCACGAGGCCCTGGAACTCAGGAGCGTAGCTGATTGATCCGGTACCGCCGACGTCGACCCAAGTTGTAGATTCAACGGTCGAGGTGACGGTCTCGACGATTTCCTCCGTTGGAGTGGGCGGAAAATAGCCGCCTCCCGCCGTTGGCTTTCCGTTCGCTCCGCCTCGCGACTTCGGCGTTTCCTTCTTACTTGCGTCATCAGCCGGCCGCTCGTCGGTGCGCGGCGATTTGTTGCCGGCGATAGACTCCGGGGAGCCAAGGAACGAGGTCGTACCGGCAACAGCCGTGGCCGTTGTCACGACGCCCGATGCAATTTGTCCTTTCTTCGCCTGCAGTCCCGCCGCGCGTTCCTCGGCTTCGACCAGATCTTTCACCGGATAGATCCGCGTGATGAGTTGACTGTCCACTTCCTCGGGCGTCGTGATCAGCAGCACTTCGTCGCGGACGACGTACGTCAACTCGATGCTTTTCAACATGAGATTAAGCGCGTTCGTCAGCGGCACGCCTTCGACGTCGATCGTCACCGGCGAGTCGTGCGTTACTCCAGCGGAATCGAGCGATGCCGTGTCGAGCAACACCGGCAGCTTGTGGCTTTCCTTGAGATAGGCCACGATGTCGGACAATGGTGATTCCGTGAATTGCAACGACGTCGCTTCGGCAAGAGCCCGACGGACGGCCTTAGTCGAACTTGTTTCGTTCGTGCCGACGTCGATCGGCGATTGAAACTTGCCTTGGCGATGGTTCGCGTATGCGGTCTCCAACGACTGCATGAATTGGCCGACTTCCTGCTGGATGCTCCACGATTGGGCGACGATCATGCCCTCATCGAGAATTTGAATCGCTCCCATCCCGCCCACGTCAGTCCAGGTCGTGGGTTGGACATGCGTAACCACCAATTCCACAAGGCCGTCTGCGTCACGACTGCGTTTTCCAAAGCCGTCGGTGACGTAAATGAAATGCCGCGCGTCATAGACTTCTCGCACCAGGCGACTATCCACCTCCTCCGGCGTCGTAATCAACAACACGCCGTCCTGAAGGCAGTACGTCAGCTCGATGTTTTTAAGCATCAGGTTCAGCGCGGAGCGCAGCGTCACCCCTTCCACGTCAATCGTGACCGGCGTGTCCGTCGTGACGCCGGCCGTGTCGAGGGCCGCGGTGTCGAGTTGAATCGCCAGCTTGTGCCGCTCTTTGAGGAATTCCACGATTTCGCTCAGCGGCGATTCCGTGAACTCCAGGCTCGTCACTTCGCCCAACGCCGTTTCGATCCGCGCTTCGAGCGCCGCCGCGGTGGGGGGCGCTTCCGCGGCCGGAGGAGCGCCGCGCTGTTGAGCCAAGGATGATCGACCAGCGGTCGATACACAAATCGCCGCGACGAGCGCGCAGCCATACCACGAGCGTGCCATCATCACTTCCCTCCAGTGTTCCAAGCTGTGCGCCTAGATTCGCCCCGGGCGAGAACCGCCCAGGGACCAAACAAACCTAGGCCGGGAAACGAACGCCTCTCTGGGGCGTGAGTCTAACACCCGTCGGGAGGGAATAGCAAGCTTTTTCGCGCCCGGAACGGCCGCAGATGGCGACGGCACGCGTAGATAAGCCCAGGGAAGGCCGGCGCAGTCGTCGGTAATGGTACGACTCGCTGAGGCCTTCCCTGGGCTTGGAGTAAGCACAGTTTACAACGCAGTCGAACTACTTCGTCGTCGCCTGCTCGAACCAGTACAACTCGCCGCGGTTGTCCGGCAGGACGGTCATGTAGTACGTTTCGCCTTGCTCGTCTTCGCCGAACGACATCACCGGAGAGACATTGCCGGGGATTTCGTGGTTGCCGTTCAACTTGTTGGCCGCCAGATCGTAGTCCAACGCGTAGACCTTGCCGGTGACGTAATCCGCAAACAGGTATTTGCCGACCAGGTCCGGAACCAGTTTGCCGCGATAGACGTTGCCGCCGGTGATCGATTTGCCGTGATCGTGGTGGTACTCGTAGATCGGGTCGATCAAGTCCGGCCGGGCTTCGACGCCCTTCTTGCCGAACGGATGCTGGCCTTCGCGCACGCTCCATCCGTAGTTGCCGCCGCCGACGATGATGTCGATTTCTTCCCAGATGTCCTGGCCCACGTCGGCCGCCCAAAGGGCGTTGGTTTCGGGATCGAACGCCATCCGCCAGATGTTGCGGATGCCGTAGGCCCAAATCTCACCACGGGCGTCGGGCTTGTTGACAAAGGGATTGTCCTTCGGAATCGCGTAGTTGAGCCCTTCGTCCTTGTGATCGACGTCGATCCGCAGCACTTTGCCAAGTACCGTCGCCAGGCTCTGGCCGTTGCCGTGCGGATCGCCGCCGGCGCCGCCGTCGCCCATGCCGATGTAGAGATAGCCGTCCGGACCGAAGACGATCGTGCCGCCGTTGTGATTCCAGTAAGGCTGCTCGATGCGGAGGATTTCTTCCTCCGACGCGGCGTCCGCCTGGTTCGGGTCGTCCTTGGAAACCGTGAACCGGGAGATCACCGAGGTGTGCGGCGCATCGGTCGTGGTGTAATAGACGATGACCTGGCCGTTCTCCTTGTACTTCGGATGAAACGCCATGCCGAGGAGGCCTTCCTCGTTCTCGTTGTTCTTGTAGACCACGCGCGATTCGATATCGAGATAAACCTTCGGCGCCTTGGCCTGCTGGTCGTTCTCGAACACGTAGACCTTGCCCAATTGCGAAGCCACGAACACGCGGTTGGTGCCGTCGCCGGCGTGGGTCAACACGATCGGGCGGACAAAGTCCAGATTGGGAAACGCCCGCGCACAGACGACCTGCGGCGGGGCGGCCTGTAACGGTTGTGCGCCGCACATCGAGAGCGCGACGCCGAACAGAATCAGCAGGGTGGAAAAAAGACGCATGGAATCTCGTGGCTCCGGTCGGCAAGTGAGTCGGTTACGATTCGGGAAGACGGGTAGGATACCACGTGGCCAAGCCCGTTTCCAACGGAAGTCTGGCGAACGTGTGAGCCACGACGCCATCGAAATCAGGACGTGTCCAAGCCCAGGGAAGGCCACCATCGGCTTTGCCAATGGAGAAATCTCCGAGGGCCTTCCCTGGGCCTCGCGCGCCGCGGCGGCCGTTGGTGCGGCCGTCACCTCCACACTGTTGCCGTAAACTATCCACCCGTTGGGGGTTAAGAAACGAGTAATCGCCGAAACATAGTGGGCCGATTGCTTGACACTTCGCGGCATCCGACCAGAATGAAAGCAGAGTCATGGATGACCGTTGAGGCAGAGCGGCACACTTTTGAGCGGGGGCAGACTCGTGGCGCGACGCAACACTGGCATGCAGGTGATGAACGAGTTCGGGCGACCGATCTCCATCCTCATTGCCGACGACGACCAAGGGGATCGAGACTTGACGCAGGCCGCACTGGCCGACGCCAGGCTCCAAAACGACATCTTCTGTGTCTCCCATGGCGAGGAGCTCCTCGATTTTCTCCTCCACCGCGGGGCCTACACCGATTTCTTCCAGGCGCCCCGTCCGGGACTCATCCTCCTGGACCTGAAAATGCCCGGAATGGACGGCCTGGCGGCGCTCGCTGAGATCAAGCAGCACTCAGAACTGGCGCGGATTCCGGTCGTCGTGCTGACCGGCAACTGTTCCGACGAAACCCGGGCGGCGTGCTACGCGCTCGGCGCGAACCACTTCATCGCCAAACCGGTGACCTTCGAATCGCTGGTGGCGATGATGAAATCACTGGGAAAATATTGGTTCGCCGTCTGCCGTCAAACGTCCGCGGTGGTGTAACCTGCCGGCACGCGTTCCAACACGCCGTCGCCGAAGGACTGGTACAGCTTTAAGTGCTCGAGATGCACATGCCCGATGTGGCACCCGCACGTCTCGTTTGGGCAAGGCGCTGGGACGAGGTGCTGTTCGAAATTGGCGGCGTACAGATTGTCAAGGACCCGATCGACGAAGTGGCAGCGGCGAATCCAGCCGTCGCCATCGACAGTAAACACGTCGCGCCCCGTGCGGCAGGTGCGCCCCCGGCTCGCGTGCCGCGTGTTGTTGATCGGGAATAGCGGGTCGATTTGCCGGAAGGCGTCGACCAGCGCCTCGTCATAGTTGTCCCCCTGCGATTTGTAGGCGTTGATCCAAAGATAAATGTGTCTAGGCAAAGCGGCGCGAAGCTGCTCGATCGCAGCGCGATGTTCCCGTAAGCCGACGCAACCCACGCTGTAACGGACGCCGTGCTCGTCGAGGCGACGACATTGGCCGAGAAACGCGGCCAGCGTGGTTTCGTCCGGGTGAAACGTACACCACAGTCCAAACTAACGGCTCGCTTGAAACGGCGTCAATTCGTTCACCGAACGCTCGGCGGAATGGCCGACGCGTTCCAGTTGAACTGCGACGGCGTCGATGCCGGCCGCGAGGTCTTCTCGCGTGTCCGTCAATGCGCCGGATTCCAAGAGCGCCGCCGCCCGCGCGATTTCCGTGGCCGAGACGTTGCTCGCCATCCCTTTCAAGTGATGCAACAGCGGCCGGAGTTGATTGCGGTCGTTCATCGCCACCGCTTCCCGGGCTTGATTCACGACTTCAGGAGCGCGCGCGATAAACCGTTCGATCGTCGCCCGCGCGAGTACCTCGTTCCCCAAGCAGCGTGCGATCAAGGCCTGCCAGTCGATCGGGTTCAATCCGATGGGATCGACCGGCGATTGCGCTGACGGGGTTGGCACGCATTCCACGCGTGGCGCCGGGTCCATCGGCGCTGTCTCCAAGGCAATTTCGATGGCACGTGAAAGCGCCAGCGGATCGACTGGCTTGGTCAAGTAGTCATCCATGCCCGCGTCCAGGCAACGTTGTCGATCTCCTTCCACCGCATTCGCAGTCAGCGCGATGATCGGTTGTCGTGAGATTCCGTGTTCCTGCTCGTGCGCGCGCCACGCACGGGTCGTGTCAAACCCGTCGCGGATTGGGATCTGGCAGTCCATCAAGACGACGTCGTAGCCACCCGCCAAGAGTCGATTGAACGCGGCTTCGCCATCGGCCGCGACATCGCATCGACAGCCGGAGCGATTGAGAATTTCGCGGACCACCATCTGATTGATTTCGTTGTCTTCGACCACCAGCACGCGTGGCGGCTGTCCGGCCTTGGTCACCAGACGCGGAACAAAAAATGCCGGCGCCGCGGGTTGCGGCGTCTCGGCGCGCCCCCCGGCGGCCAGCATCACGAACGCGTCGAACAGCCGCGATTGCCGCACCGGCTTCGTCAGGCATAACGAAATCGGCGCGTCGTCGTCCTCATGCATTTCCTCCGGGACCGCGGACGAACTGAGCATCAGTAGCGGGGTCTGCCGGTAACTTTCGCGGCGGCGAATCTCTCGGGCGAGCGTACAGCCGTCCATGCCTGGCATGTTGTGATCGAGGACGATCATCCCGTACGGGCGATTGGAGCGGTCGGCGACATCGAGCCGTCCCAGGGCCTCGAACGGGTACTGAATGCACTCGACGTCCAAGCCCCACGCCTGGCACTGCTCGCGCAGCACTTCCAGATTGGTCGGATTGTCGTCGACAGCCAAGATGCGCAACTCGGCAAGTTCTACCGGCATCGTGCGGCGCTCCGCATGCGCGGGAGACGCTTCGAAAGGCGCCAGGCACCAGAACGTCGACCCTTCGCCAACGCGACTCTCGACGCCGACTTCGCCTCGCATGAGCGCCATCAGATCTCGGCAGATCGCCAATCCCAGACCAGTGCCGCCATAAGTCCGAGTCGTCGAGGCATCAACCTGCGTGAAGGCATTGAACAGCCGGTGCATACGATCGGGCGGGATGCCGATGCCGGTATCGCGGACCGCGAAGCGGACCGCTTCGCGGCCATCGCGCAATGTGCCCAGGTTGGCCTGCAAAACGATTTCGCCTTGCTGCGTGAACTTGATGGCGTTGTTCATCAGGTTGACCAGCACTTGTCGCAGCCGGTCGGGATCGCCTCGCACGGCGCTCGGCACGTCCGGTGCTACGGAACAGACGAGTTCCAAGCCTTTCGCGCCGGCGCGATCGGCAAACATCTCCGCCACGTCCTCGATTAAGCTAACGAGATTGAAGTCCAAATGCGCCAGTTCGATCTTGCCGGCTTCAATCTTGGAGAAATCGAGGATGTCGTTCACCACGCTCAACAGCGCTTCGGCGGACGATCGCCCCACGCGAGCATAGCGGGTCTGGCGCGTATCAAGGTTCGTCGCCGCCAGCAATTCCAGCATGCCGATCACGCCGTTGAGCGGTGTGCGAATCTCGTGGCTCATCTTGGCCAGGAATTCGCTTTTCGCTTCGCTGGCCGCCAAGGCATGCGTGGCGCGGCGCTGCAGGTCTTCGACTTCCTTGCGTTGCGTAATGTCCTCGACCATGCCCTCATAGTGCGATAGTTTTCCACACTCGTCGTAGACGGCCCGCGCGTTTTCGGAAATCCACACCACGCCGCCGTCGCGCGCGTAGACCTGCGCCTCGAAGCCGCGGACGATGCCATGTTCCGCGATCTGCGCGATGAATCGCCGCCGGCATTCGGGATCGACGTACAACCGCCGGCCGATATCGTTCATCTCCTGAATCAACTGCTCCGACGAGTCATAGCCATAGAGTCGCGCCAAGGCTGGATTCGCCGCCAGATAGCGGCCGTCGGGCGTCGTCTGAAAGATGCCTTCTACGGCGTTCTCGAAGATTCGCCGGTATTTCCGCTCTGCTTCGCGGAGGGCGACGATCGCTTGCTCGCGCGAGTGAATCTCCGACTCGACGCGGCGCAACACGCGGTTGTAATCGGCCACCATGCGACCGTTTTCCACTTGCGCGCCGCGCAGGGCCGACTGCAGCGAAGCGTCGTCCTCCGATGGCAACTTCAGCCGCCGCATGATCACGTCCAAAGCCTGCTCCGCGTCGCGGACTTTACCTCGCCGCCGAGCGAATTGCTGTTGCGCCAGGTTCAAAGCGAACTGCAGTAACACGACGCTGGCCGCGCAACCGAGCGCGATCAACAAGTGTGCCGGCGTGATTTGATGGGGCATCGTGGCGGACTCCCTGCGACACAACCCGATCGTCGCCGCGCGACGCCTCGGACCGACTCGGCAAATAGATGTTCATCAAGGATGGTGCGAGCACTTTGCGAGACTGGCTTAGAAGGCACGGCGTGGACCCGATCGTCCGCCATTGACCGAGGCACGCCAGCACGTAACTAAACTGGGGGCAAGGCAGTCGCGCGAAGCACGTGGGAAACCATAGCATATGCCAGCGCAGGACTTGGCATTTCTCTTCGGTTCGGCGCAACGCACGCGCGGCACAATCGTTGCCACCCGCCCTGTGAGCCGGTCACGCGGAACATACGGCCGCGATCAGGCGGAGACTTCCACGCCAAGTTCGCGCAGATGCTCGAGCGTGAAGATGCCCGTATCGTGGCCATCGCTGAATTGCAGCGAGTACGCATAGTCGCCGACCGGGTCCATGCCGAGCAATCGCAAGGGCTGCGTCTCGGCGGCCGTGAGCACCGGAAACAGGGGCGCCGCCGCCGGCGCTTGCAGCCGCTTTTCGCGGCACGTGGCGCACGGGCAGGCGTCGCGTAATTCACGCACGCTATAAGTGCGCGCGTGCCCGTCGTTCCAGGTAATCCGCAACAACTGCGGACCGACAAGTTCGAGTTTCTCAGGCCGTGGCATCGACATGCCCGCCATCCTAACCCGAAGCGCGAGCTTAGGGGAGAGGATGAGGTAGGGAGATGAACGCCAGCTTAGCGGCTGCGTCTACTCTTCGCCGCTAAGTACACCCGCATAGAGTTTGATGCGGAGATACTTAAAGCCGCACCGCCAAGAGCTTCTTCTTCGCCACAAGCGTGCTCTGAGCCAACGGCAGATCGGCGGCGTCGAGCCACTCGACGAGCGCCAAATCCCAAACCGCACTGCCGCGGGCCATCGTTCCCGGTGTCACCGACGATGACGCCAAACGCGCCGCCATCGGCGCCGGCGCGGATGCGCCAAAGTTGTTGCGCACCGCGTTGAGATCGGCGATGCCAATCGACCCATCACCGTTCGAGTCGCCCAGCAAGATAGTCGCGTCGCCGCCGAAGTTGTTGCGCACGAGGTTGAGATCGCTGACATCCACGCTGCCGTCAAAGTTCACGTCGCCGGAGAGGGTCGGCGTCACATCGATCGTCACCGTAGTCGACTGCGATGCCAAATGTCCAGCGAGCAGCAAATCGAAACTCAAGTCGTCGTCCGTGGCGGACGCCTGATGAATCTCCACTGCCAATACGTTTTCGCCGGACTCCAGCAACTCCACCGGGATCGTGAACACGACGAACGCGTTTTCATCGTCGACTTGGGCCGCGGCGTAGTCATCGTGGGCGGCGTCGTTCTGCAGGTTGTCGTCGCGATAAATCTCCACACCGTTCAAGTAGATGGCCGCCGCGTCGTCGCGTAGCACTTCCGCCGCCAGGCTCAAGACACTGGCGGAATCTTCCAAGGTGAACGTCTTGCGGAAATACGTCGTGGCGATGCGCGCTTCCGCTTCGCCGGATTCGACGGTCGTCCCTTCGTCGTCGTCGCCATAACCCAATTGGGCGCGACCGAGTTTCCAACCCTCTTCGACAAACGTCGGCTCGAACCAGGTCGTGCCCAAGTCCGTACCCGTGTCGAGGTAGCTCCAACTTGAGCCTGGCGCCACGAACGTCGCCGCGGTGCGCGACGTGGCGCGATAGATGAACGTATCCTCGCCGACGAATCCCGGCAGCGGCACGTATTCGATGGCGCCATAGTCGTCGAGCGTCAACGTGCCATGTGCCGGTTCGACGAGCACGTTAATGTCGAGCCCAGTACGGTCCGAGTCTCGATCGTTGGCATTCGGATTCGGCGTCACGTCGCGCGTGACGGAAAGGGAGAGATCGAAGCTCAGATCCTCGCTCGTGCCGTTCGCCTGATGCATCTCGACGGCGAGCACATTCCGACCTTCGCGCAGCGTGCCCGCGTTCAGATTCGCGGCGTTGATCGTGGAATTGACAAACCGGGTTTCCGCAGAGCCCGAAATGCTGGTGGTGGCCGGAGTCAGATAGTCGTAGGCGACCGGCATATTCGATCGCAGCAACAGCGTGCCATTCAAGTAGACCGCCGCGCCGTCGTCACGCAACAGCGCGAGTCGCAGTTCGTCGACGCGGGCCACGTCCTTGAGTTCGAACTCGTGGCGGAAATACGTCGTGATGAATTTTTGCGCCGAGTTCCCGCCGAAACCGACCAACGATTGCTCGTCGCCGTCGCCGTAGCCCAATTGGGCGTTACCGGCGCTCCAGGAACTGTCGTCGAAGTCCGGATCGCGCCAGGCCAGGTCTTGATTCGTGCCATCGTCCAAGAACCGCCAGGACGAGCCGGTTTCCACGACGCTTTCGGCGGGAATCCCCGTCCGCAGCGCATCGCCCGTCCGCACCGTATAGGCATCCGGTAGGGCGACAGGTAAATCCAAGATCGGCCGCACGGTGAGCGTGACCTGAATTACCGATGATTCGAATGTCCCGTTGCTGGCGCGGTACGTGAACGTATCTTCGCCGAAGAAATCGTCGTCAGGCGCGTACGTGAAGGTTCCATCCGCGTTGAGCGCCAACGCGCCATGCACGGGACCCGTCGCGAGCACGGCGACCAAATTGAGACCATTGGGATCGGAATCATTGGCGAGCACCGACGCGGCGGCCGCCAGCGAAACGTCTTCATCCAGCGAGAATGCATCCGCGACGCCCGCGGGCTCGCGCGGCAGCGGCGTCACAAAACCGATGCCCATGCCATAAATCGCGCGGATGCCGTTGATATCGTCCGGCAACAAGAAACCGGTTCCCGGCCCGTCATATCGCGAGCCGTAGAACGCATTCATGATTGCGTCGTTGTCTTCCTCGTGATTGAGGCCGAGCGAATGGCCCAACTCATGCGTGAGGACTTCGATGATGTCGATCGAATTGAATGAGCCTTGCGTCGACCAAGTGTCGCCGGAATCGAGATGCACGTCGCCGGCCAGACCGGAGCCATCAGGCAGATAGGCATGCGCCAGGACGTTGTTACGGCCGTCGATGGCGTGATGTCCGAAACGAATATTCGGGCGATTGAAACCGCTATAGCCGGCGTCGACCACGCCGGGCCCGGAATCGAGCACCTCTGTGAATTGAAGCGGAGCGTACCTGGCCCACAGCCCGAGGGCCTCTTCTACCGCGTCGTAAACGGCCGTGGGGGAGAGCGTGCCCCCTAAATCGCTGGTGAGTAGGTTGCTCAAGCTGTACGTGATATTGACCGGATTGCCCAGGCCGCCGGGCTGACTCCATTTCAGGTTGGATTTCACGAACTGCGTCGATGCGCCGCCCACGAGCGCGTCGGCGCCATATGCGGAACTCTCCAGCGCCGCCTGACAGAGCGGGCAACCACATCCGCCGCCATGGCTGGAGTTAGCGGGCGCTGAGGAATCCCCAGCGGAATCCGTTCCCAAGGGTGGCAGCACCGTCGAATCGGCCTGCACGAAGCCGGAGAGCCCGCCGCAAAGTGGGCAGCCGCAGCCGCCGGCGTGTGCGGCGGGGGACGACTCGGAGTTGGCGGCGCCGGTCGTCGGCAAGGTCATGCTGAACAACCAGCGCGTCTCCAAACGCTCGACCAAGCGAACGGGGCGACCGTGTCGCGACCTGCCTCTCATGCCTGCGCCTCATCCTTCCGGGGGGATCGCCTACGAGAAGTCCCGGGGCAACACGCGAGACCGCCCTAGGGCGATGATCCGGTATGCCCGAGAGGCCGTCAAGCAAAAAGTCGAGCGAAGGGCGCTAAGTGACAAGCCAGTGCGGCGCAATAAGCCCAGGGAAGGCCGCCATAGTCGTCGGTGATAGCTACGACTTCGAGGACCTTACCTGGGCTTGGGCGTCTAATTTTGCGCCAGCAACGCCAGCAGATTTCCCAAGCGGTCTGGCCCAGGGGATCGCTTTTTGATAACCACTGCATGCCCCAAAGTCCGTTTCTTCGCGGCCGCGCTGAGATTGCGCGGTTGGCCCCCTGGCAGTGAGAGGATTCCCGGCATGGAAGCCAAACGTCGCCAACGCATCAATTCGACCCGCCGACGTCGCTGCCAATTGGAGTCCCTGGAGCGGCGCCGCGTGATGGCGGTGGCCTTCGCGGACGATTTTCCGAACGCCGCGCTCGACGGCACGAAATGGTCGATCATCCAAGGGCCGACCGCCGATACCGCCGGCCTGGCCGAGCCGACCGCGCCCTACTCGCTGCGCTTCGACCGTCACCCCAGCGGCTCGGACCTCATCACTTCGCGCTTGATCAATCTGCAAGGCGCGGACAGCGCTACGGTCAGTTACTTCCATCAGCGCACCGGCGGCGGCGACGCGCCCGGACCCGGCGCGGACCTGGTCCTGGAATACCGCGACGCGGCCGGCAACTGGATCGAGGCCCAGCGCCAACTCGGTGGCGGCCCGAACATGACGACGTTCGAACTCGCCGCGTTCGTCGTACCGACCAACGGGCTGCACAGCCAGTTTCAGTTTCGCTTCAAGAATGTTGGCGAAAACGTGCTGTTCGATGATTGGTTCGTCGACGACGTCCAAGTCACCACCGGCGCTGCGGAAGTGCGCGGCAAGCTCTACATCGATGGCAATCGCGACGGCAAGCGCGATCCGGAAGAACAACCGCTCGTCGGCTGGACGGTCTACCTCGACACCAACGGCGACGGCCGCTACCACGCTAGCGAACCACACGCCACGTCCGCGAGCGACGGCTCGTACGTGATTGCCAACCTGACGCCGGGCCCTTACAACGTTTCCCTTGTGCCTCAATCGTCGTGGATTCCTTCCGCGCCGGCATCCTTGGGCGAAGGATTGATTTACGCAGGTTCGCGCACCGACGGCTCCATCGGCACTGACAAACTGGGAGGCGCCTGGTCGGTGACATCGAGCATCGACGGACTATTCATTTACGCAGCGTCATCCGGCGACGATTCCCTGACCGTCTTCCGGCGCGACCCGATCTCCGGCGATCTTTCCGCGATTCAAACGCTTGCCGATGGCGTCGACGGCGTCGACGGACTTGACAGCGCACGCAGCGTGATTGTCAGCCCCGACGGCAACATGGTGCTGGTCGCCAGCTCGAATGACGACGCGGTGGCTGGCTTTATCCGCAATTCGGCGACTGGTTTGCTCACTTACAGCGGCCAGGTGCGCGATGGACTGCAAGGCGTCGATGGCCTCGACGGCGTGTGGTCTGTCACGATGAGTCCCGACGGGCTCGACCTGTATGCAACCGGCACGAATGACGATGCGCTGGCTGTGTTCCACCGCGAGGATGCAAATAGCGCGTTCGAGTTCGTGGAACGCAAGAAGGACGGCGACGAGCTTCCGCAGGACCCGCCAGGTGAGGGCCAACCACCGCCGACTCCCATTTACCTGGACGGGCTCGACGGTCCGCGCGGCGTCGTGGTCAGCCCCGATGGCGAAAACGTCTACGTCGCCGGTTCCAACGAGCATTCCATTGTTGTTTTCTCGCGCAATCCGCTCGACGGCAAGCTCACCCACGTCACGACGTACAAAGACGGTCAGGACGATCTTGTGGGGCTGGGGGGGGTGTTTACGTTGGCCATGTCCGCCGATGGAAAATTCCTGTACGCCACGAGCGTGATTGACAACGCGCTCACCGTGTTGAATCGGAACGACGCGAATGGCGAGTTGTCGCTGGTGGAAATGCACGTCGACGGCCAGGCGGGTGTAAATGGTTTGGATTTTGTCTCCGCGATCGCGATCAGCAGCGACGGCACGCATCTCTACACCGCGGCCAGCGACGACAACGCGATCGGGGTGTTCCGGCGCGACACGTATACCGGCAAATTGACATACGCGCAAGCCCTGGTCGACGGCCAGGAGAGTTCCGACGGACTGATCGGCGTGCGCGGCGTGGTGTTGACTCCGGATCAGCGCCATCTCTACACGGCGTCGTCGTTCGATCACGCCGTGAGCATGTACCGCGTGCCGCCGGTTTACCGGCTCGTCGCACGGAGCGGCGTGCCGGAAACGAATCGCGACTTCGGTCAATTCGTCGCCGCGCCGGTCTGGGACGGCGGCGGCGGTAACGCGAATTGGAGCACCGGCGCCAACTGGGCCTCGCAAACGCCGCCGCAACCGGGCGACCGCTTGATCTTCGCCGGCGACGTCCGCCCGACGAACGAAAACGACCTGGCGGCCGGCATCACGTATGGATCGGTCACGTTTGCCGCCAGCGGCTTTCAGTTGAACGGCAATCGCATCGTCGTGCGCCCGCTCGATACGCTCGCCTGGCTCAACATCGCTGGCACGAACAACGTGGTAATTCCCTGGACGCTGGGCGGCAACGTCGCGGCGCGGATCGATTCCGGCGCGCTGATCTTCACCGGCCAGACCGATACGGTCGGCTACGAATGGACCATTGACACATTACTTGGTACATCCGCCACGGTCGGCGGGCGCGTGGTCGGCGCGGGCGGATTGCGCAAGCAAGGCACGGGCAAGCTCGTGCTCGATGGCACGCTCGCCACGCTCAACATCTATTCCGGCACGACAACGCTCGAAAACGGCATCGTGGAGCTGCGCGGCGACGGGCGCTTCGGCGATATCGCCGTGGGCACGATGATCGGCGAGAACGCGGAGCTTCATTTGCTGACCACGGCGATCATCAACGAGCCGCTGATCCTGGCCGGATTGATCCATGGCATGAACGGGGCGCAGCTCAACTCGATCATCAGCTTCGACGCCGGCGCACGCTTCGAGGCCACGGCGGACGACACGCTGTTCACGATCGGCGGCGCGGTCATCAACGACGACAATGGCGAGCTGCAATTCTCCGCCGAACAACAATCGACGGTGCTGCTGCTCAAGTTCACTTCCGACTACGGCGGCCCCACGTTGTTCACCGGCCACGGCGTGATGCGGCTCGGGCAATCGAACGTCATTCCCGACACGAGCCGGCTGACCATTGAAACCGACACCGCTTGGGAATTGAACGGCTTCGGCGATACGATCGGCGCACTCACCGGTGGCGGCGGTGTCGTGTTGGGCGCAGCGCGCTTGGTCGTCAACGGCGGGCAAGGCCTGACGTACAGCGGTCAAATCAGCGGCCCCGGCGGCTTTTCGAAGACCGGCGTCGGCATCATGACCCTTTCGGGCATTCAAACCTACACCGGCGCGACGTTCGTCGAGGGTGGAGAACTCAACGTCCTAGGTGCACTTGCGGCCGGAAGCGCCGTCACAGTGCGCACGACAGGCATCATTTCCGGCAATGGCACGGTCGGCGCCGTCGCCGTCGAAGCCGGCGGCAAGCTGGCCCCATCGCCGACACTGGCGACGCTCAAGACCGGCGCGCTGACGGTGGCGACGGGGGGCGTCGTGGAGTTGGAGATCGTCGGCGGGACGGCGGATCGTCTGCAGGTCACCGGCACAGTGAATCTCACTGGCGGCTCGTTGGCCATCATCGCCACGACGCCCGCCACGCTGAATCAATACGTTCTGGTGGACAATGACGGCGGCGACCCGATTGTCGGCACGTTCGCCGGCATGCCGGAAGGGACGGTGATCAACGTCGGCGGCGCCACGGCTTACATCACCTACCACGGCGGCGACGGCAACGACGTGGCGCTGGTCACTTCCGCGGCCGTGTCGGGCCTCGTTTACGATGACGTCAACAGCAACCATCGCCGCGACGACGGCGAGCCGGGGCTCGAAGGTTGGACCGTGTATGTCGACGCCAATGGCAACGGGCAACTCGATGGCGCCGAGATTCGCGCCGTCACTGGCAGCAACGGCCAGTTTACGTTGATCGGCCTCACGCCGGGCGTGCATCGCATCAGTGAAGTGATCAAGCCCGGCTGGACGCAGAGTGCGCCGGACATTTCCGCCACGTCAGTGCTGCGCTTCGTGCAGCAGCAACGGGACGGCGTGAGCAGCGTGGAAGGACTCGACGGCGCCTGGGGCGTGGCCGTCAGCCCCGACGGCAAGAATGTTTACGCCACGAGCGTGATCGACGATTCCCTCGTGGTCTTCCGCCGCAACGCCGCGACCGGCGAGTTGTCCTACTTGGAAAAGAAGACGGACTCCATCGACGGCGCGGACGGCCTGGACGGCGCCGTCGGGCTCGTCGTCAGCCCCGACGGCAAGCATATCTACGTCGTCGGCGTGGGGGACAACTCCGTCACGCTCTACTCGCGCAGCGATTTCGACGGCGCACTGACGTTCGTCCAAAAATACCTCGACAACGCCCAGGGCATCGACGGCGTCGCCGCGCCGCTCGGCGTGGCGATCAGTCCTGACGGACTCCATGTCTTCGTCACCGGCAACGGCGACAGCGCTTTGGCCGTGTTCAGCCGCAACGCCGCGGACGGAAAACTGACTTTCTTCGCACGCATCAAGGACAACGATCAGAACAACGGCAAGCCGGTGGACGCGCTGTTCGGCGCGTGGAACGTGACGGTTTCACCGGACAACAAGCATGTCTATGTAACCGCGAACGTCGACGACGCCGTGAGCGTGTTCGAGCGGAATGCAACGACGGGCGAACTGAAGTTCCTGCAAACGGTTCGCGACGGCGTCAGCACGGTCAACGGCATCGACGGCGCGAGCGGCATTTTGGTCAGCCCAGACGGCTTGCAGGTCTACGTCACCGGCGATGTGGACGACGCCGTGGCGATCTTCCGACGTGATCCCACGACGGGGTTACTGACGTTCCTACGCAAGCTCTCGCAGGCCGACGGAGTGCCGGGCCTCGACGGCGCGGCGTCGATCGCGACGAATCCGGAAGGTACCGACGTCTACGTGGCGAGTGCCTTCTCCGATGCCATTGTCGTCTTCGCGCGCGATCGCGCTACGGGCGACCTCACGTTCGTCGAATTGCAAGCCGAAGGCACGGCCAACGTCGACGGTCTCGATGCGGCCCGGGCGGTGGTCGTTTCGCCTGATGGCCGCCACATCTATGGCACTGGTCAGAACGACGACGCGGTGGCGGTGTTCAGTCGCGACGTAAATTATTTCCTGACTACGGTCGCCGCGGGCGGCCAAAGTACGGCACTGAGCTTCGGCAATTACCGCTCTAACGGCGGGAGCGGCGTTCCCGGCGATACCGACGGCGACGACCAAGTCACGATCGCAGACTTGAATAACGTCCGCAACTCGTTCGGCACGCCCGGAGGCCCAGGCGACGCCGACGGCGACGGCGACGTGGACATCGCGGATCTCAACGCCGTGCGCAACAATTTTGGTAGCGGCGGATCGCCCGCGGCCCCGGCGCCGATAATTGCGGATGCACTATTCGCCCGCGTGGGAACGCAGCGGGAGTTGCCGGCATCAACGATCACGCCTCGCCGCAAGCTGCGCGCGTGGCGCGCCGCTTGGGACGAGGCGTTGGAACGAATCGATATCAACTAAGCGCGTCGCGGCGATGGCGTTAGAAGCCGCCGCCGCCGAAACCGCCTCCGCTACCGGCGCCGCCCAATCCGCTGCCGAAGAATCCGTTGCCGATTCCTTGCGCGGCGGCCTTTTGCTTCGTGGTGACGAGAATGCCGTAGTCGCGGATGATAAAGCCGATGTCATGCGTGTCGGCGACCGCCGTGAGCACTTCTTTCCACGTCAGTGCGTCGCTCTTGAGCGACAGCGTAATCTGAAAGTTCATCTCGCCGCCGGCGTCGTCGAACGAGTGATGATCCACGATCACCGGCACCGTCGCCAGGTCGGTAACGATCATCGCGAAATCATTTACCGGCATTCCGTCGTAGGCTACCGGCCCGCTCAGTTGCTTGAGTTGCTCATCGAATTTCGAGGCCGGAGCGGCTGCCTCTGGGTCCGTGCCGCCGACTGCGCCTTCCACGGCCATAGCGCCGCCGCCCGGTGCCATCATGCCCGCGCCGCCGCTGCTGATGCCCATAGGGCCCCCGCCGCCAGAGAGCCCGCCACCGCCTGGTTGTGGCGTGAAGTTCGCTGAGAAATCGATGTGCGACCTTGCGCCGGTGCCAGTGTCCGGCCAACTCGCAGAGTAACCGCCGAGCAGGAATTGCAGCGACGTTTCGCTTTTCATCACCGCCTGCTTCGCGGTCAGCAGTTCCTCGGCGCTGATCGTTGCCGCCTGGTGCCGGGCTTCGGCGCTCTTCAACGCCTGCAGTTCGAACTGCCACTGCTTGTAAGTCTCGACGACGCTGCCGAACACTTTGTTCTTGGTCAGGTTCTCGGCCATCTCGGCCTGACGGCGATTGGCCGCGGCGAGCGCAATCTCTGGGTTCCGCTTGATGGCGCGTTCCAGCGCTTCTTCCAACGAATTCGGCGTGCCTTCGTTGATGATTGCATTGACGTCGTCGGCGACGGCGACGTACGAGCCCGCTCTCGTAGAATCCGGCAAAATGCTATAAACGCCCGACGATCCCTGCACTTGAAAGTCGCCGACACTGCCGCCGCCTTGCGAGCCTGCTGGGCCGCCACTGAGTCCGCCGCTACCGCCGCCGGACGCATCAGCGCCGGCACCGGTAACCGTACCGCCGTCCGAGGAAGTGCCGCCGCCTGCATCGCCGCCAACTTGTGCGACGGCGCTCGGCGCGGCGAATAGCGTAAGGGCGAGACCAAGTGCGCTGCTGTACTTCATGAGATTAACTCCGTTCGAGTTCCGTGATGAAAGGTGAATTGGAAATAACGGTGGGTGCCTGGGGCAGGGGCACAACGAAGAGCGAATCAACGTCCACCGCGCTGGGGCTTCGTGCGACTTGATTGGTCAATCGAACGATGCCCCAGCCGGAGAGGTCAAAGCACTTGTTCCGATGCCCCAGCCCCAGGCACCGGCGGTTTCTGTTGATCCGAGTGTCAAACCGTATCGCCATGCCTACGGCGTCTGCCGGGCGTTTTTCAATTCCGCCAGCAACCACGTATCTTCCGGCACGACGGCCAGTTGCTCGGGGGTGTCGGCGAGTTCCAAGACTTGTTGGTAGCATTGCACCGCGGAGCGCAGATCGTTGCGCTCGCGCAGGTACAAGTCGCCGGCTTGTTTCAACAACTTGATTTGTTCGTCACGCGGGGCGCTGGCCACGCGGTAGCGCAACAACTCCGGCGTCACGCGGCGCGCCACGGGTGGCGGCGACGGTTTCGTTTTTTCCACGACCGGCGGCGGCGCAACAGTCTGTACCGCTACCTGTGGCGCTTGATTCGACGACTGATCCCAGGTTCGGAATCCCAACCAGGCCGTGGCCATACCTGCGGCGTAGGCCAGTCCCCAACCGGCGGCGCGCGTCCAGCGCCGGCGTTGAGTGCGCTTCACCACGACTTGCGTGGTCTCGGCGAGCAATCGTTCGCGGAACGCCGCCACGTCGGCCGGCATGGCAAACATGTGCGCGGATGCGGCGACGCCCTCCGCCAGCGGCTCTTCGTTTTCTAAGTCTTCTCGATGCATGGCAGGTTCCTCAACGATCTTCGGTCTCGCCGCAAAGCTGCCGGAACGCGTCGCGAAAGGCGGCCCGGGCGCGGCTCAACAACGATTCCACGCTCTTCGGCGTCGCGCCCCATTGCGCGGCGATCTCCGCCGTCGGCAATTGTTCTTCGTACTTCGCCCGCAACACCGCCTGATGCGCCGGCGACAGCGCCGCAAACGTCAGCGCCACGCCGTCTTCTAACTCATAGGCCGCGGCGTGACTGATTTCCTTGGCTGTCACCTCGGACGCATCCGACAGCGGCGCCGTCCGGCGATACGCTTCGCGCCGCCGTTGGTTTCGCAACTGGTTTTCGGCGATGCCCTTCAACCAGCCCTCGAAGCTGCCGCGCGTGGGATCGAATTCGCCGATCGCCCGCGCCGCCTTGAGCCAGGTTTCCTGGACCACGTCCTCCGCCCACATTCGATCGCGCCCCGACCTGTGCAGCACATAGCCGTACAGCGCGCCGAAATGCCGATCGAACAACGTCCGCCACGCCCAAGCATTCCCCTCCAGCACCGCCGCGCGGAGTTGCGCCTCATCGCGTTGTGCATCCGGGTCCGGCATCCGAAGCAAGGTTCCGAGTAAGCCAGTGTGTTCCCTGTTCCTACTGTTCTATGGTCGCGACGGAGGGAAAGCATGCGGGGCAGTTTGAAGTTTTTAGTCCGAGTTTGAAGTTTTCAGTTTTCAGTGTTCAGTTCTTCCGTCCCTCGCCTCTCACTTTCACCATCGCTTCACTCCGTCCCCCTCCCTCCTCTCCCTCTGCGTCTCGGCGCCTCCGCGGTTCAAACCGGCTTTCTCCCCTCCGTGCTCTCCATGACCTCCGTGGTGCACCCCGAATTCGCCCGACTTCCCTCATGCGACCCTAATCCGCCGGCCGAAGAATCCCTAGGACCGGTAGATTTTGACCGGCCGTTACAGTCGCCGACCGTCCGCAGGGGGGCATTCCTGCCTGGTCGGTCAGGAATGCATTGCGGGAGGCCACATGCGGGAAACCCACTGCCCGGCTGCCTTTGCGCGCACGGCTCAAACGCCGCAGCGCGCGCTAGGACGGCTGTTCGTCGCCTGCGTAATCCTCTGCGCCGGGCAGGCCGCCCGTGCCCAGTTCTCGCTACTGCCGTTCGCCGGCAATAAGGATCCTAATCAGGCCACGTCCAGTCGGTCCGCCCGGCAGGAAGCCGTGAAGGCGATCCCCTGGAACCGGCTCGATAAAAAAGCTACCGAGAAAATCAACTCGGTGATCGACGATATCACCATTTACCGCCGCCTGGCCCCGCAAACGATCGAGTGCGATCCGGACCTCTACCTGCACCTGGTGGAAAATCCGGACCTGGTCGTGCGGATGTGGGAGACGCTGGGCATCAGTTCCGTCGCCCTGGAGCGCGAACCGGGCGGCACGTTCCTGACCAACGATGGCGAAGGGACCAAGGGCCGCGTCGAATTACTGCACGCCAGCGCCGGCACGCACCTGGTCTACGCCACGGGGCGCTACGAAGGCCCGATGTTCCACCGCGCGGTGCGCGGACAAAGCGTACTGCTACTGCGCAGCGAGTACCTGGATACCGACGGCGAGGCGCCGCGGATTCGTTGCACGCTGGACGTGTTTGTCCGGCTGGAACACGCGGGCGTGGAGATGTTGGCGAAAACATTCCAACCGCTCGTCGGCAAAGTTGCCGATCACAATTTCAAGGAAACCACGGCCTTCATGGGCAGCCTATCGTACACGGCGGCTTCGAACCCACCGAAGGTCGATCGCATTACCAGCCGCCTGGAGCGCGTGCCGCCGTTGGCGAAGGCGCACCTCGTGGAACTCTGCGACCGGATTGCCGTCGAGGCGACGTTGGCCCGCAACGACGCCGCCTCGACGCGGGGCGGAAGGGAAGTGAGGGTGTCGGACCGGACGACGGTGAGAGAATAAGCTCCCACTAGCCCGTAGAGGCTGTGAGTTGATTCCATTGCCGGACGGTGGCTTGTGATCGGGCGGTGTTTTTTTCGTGGTGGCGGGAGGTTTTGTTTGGGTGTGGCTGTTTGAGTAGAGTTGCTGGTTGATGGTGTTGCGGATGGTTGCTGCGACCTGGCGGCCGGAGCGGTTGCTTTAGGCGGTGCTGAGGGAGAGGACGAGGTCGAGCATTCTCAGGAAGTTGAACG